>NZ_JBHMCY010000091.1:0-28231 GCF_042430725.1 Streptomyces cinereospinus
ACCGCCGGACCCTCGAACCCGAAGACATACGCCAACCGGCCCGAAGCCACACTGCTGGAGCTGCCGTTGGCCAGGTAGCCCTCAAGTCCCGCCGGTGGCTTGGTGACCCGGGACGCGTAGTCGTTGTCCATGACGCCGGTGAAGACCCCGGTGCGGCTGCCGCGCAGCGTCTGGGGGTTGATCCGGGCGTGCTCCAGCGCCTCCCACCCGGTCTCCAGCAGCAGCCGCTGCTGCGGATCCATCGCCAACGCCTCACGCGGACTGATCCCGAAGAACTCCGCGTCGAACTCCGCCGCATCCCCGAGGAAGCCCCCCTCACGGGCATACGACGTCCCCCCGTGCTCCGGATCCGGATGGAACAGACCCTCCAGATCCCAACCCCGGTCCGTCGGGAACCCGGCCACCACATCCCGGCCCTCGGCCACCAGACGCCACAGCTCCTCGGGACCACGGACCCCGCCCGGGAACCGGCACGCCATCCCCACGATCGCCAGCGGCTCGTCCACCGCGACCGCCTCACCCACCACCGCCGCCGCCGGCACCTCATCGCCCCCGGCCAGCGTGCGGCACAGGTGTTCGACGAGCGTGTCCACGGTGGGGTGGTCGAAGAGCAGGCCGGACGGCAGGCGCAGGCCCGTCGCCGCCTCCAGCCGGTCGCGCATCTCGACGGCGCGCAGGGAGGTGAAGCCCCGGTCCTTGAACGTCCGGTGTGCGCCTCGGCCGTCACCGGGGCGCCCCTCCGGTTCGTCGTCGTCCTCGCCCACCACCGCGGTGACGGCCGTCTCGACGAGGTCGCGTACGGCGGTCCGCAGGGCGTCTGCGCGCAGCCCTGCCAGCGGGTGCCCTTCCCCGGCCTCCTCGGCCTCCTCGGCCCCCATCGACCGCGCGGGCCCCGCGGCGTGCGACGCCGCACGATCCGTACGGGCTGTGGTGTCGAACTGCGGCCAGTAGGAACGCCGTTGGAAGGCGTACGTGGGCAGATCGCAGTCCTGGGTGCCGTGCGGGAGGACGGCGTACCAGTCGACGTCATGACCGGCGGTGTACAGGGCGGCCAGGGCGGTTGCCGCGCCGAGCGCGTCGGCGCGGTCCCGCTGGAGGGTCGTGACGACGACCGGCCTGCGCTCCTCGCCGTCCAGGCAGGTGCCGACGGCGGGAGCCAGGACGGGGCTCGGGGAGAGTTCGAGGTAGGTGGTGACGCCCTCGGAGTGCAGGGTGCGCACCCCGTCGGCGAAACGGACGGGCTCCCGCACGTGGCGGACCCAGTACTCGGGGTCGGTGAGCTGGCCGGCGGTGGCCATGGTGCCGGTGACGTTGGAGACGACCGGGATGCGGGGCGGGGAGTAGGTCAGCCGGCGGGCCACCGTGCGGAACTCGTCGAGGATGCCGTCCATGTGCGGGGAGTGGCCGGCGACGGTGACCGCCAGGCGCTTGGTCTTGCGTCCCCGGGAGCGCCACCGTGCGCACAACTCCAGGACGGCGTCCTCGTCGCCGGAGATGACCGTGGAGTCGGGTGCGTTGACACCGGCGACGGACACGGCGGCGGAGAACTCGTCGAGGGCGGCCAGCACCTCGTCCTCCGAGGCCTGGACGGCGGCCATGGCACCGCCGGCCGCGGACTGGATGAGCCGGGCGCGGGCGACGGCGAGTTCGCAGACGTCGGGCAGGGTGAGGACGCCGGCGATGTGGGCCGCGGTCAGCTCGCCCATGGAGTGGCCGGTGAGGTGGGTGGGGCGCGTGCCCCAGCTCTCGTAGAGGCGGTAGAGGGCGACCTCCACGGCCAGCAGCGCGGGGAGGGCGAAGTCGGTGCGGTCCAGCAGCCGGGCTTCCGGGGTGTCCGGCTCGGCGAAGATCAACGGGCGGACCGGGCGCGGGAGATGGCGGTCGAGTTCGTCGCAGACGGCGTCGAAGGCGGCGGCGTACACCGGGTGGACCGCGTACAGCTCGGCGCCCATGCCGGGGCGCTGGCTGCCTCCGCCGCCGAAGAGCACGGCGAGGGGGGCCGGGCCGGTGGCCGGTGCGCCGGTGGTGACCAGGTGCGGAGAGGCCGTTCCGGCGGCGAGGGCGCGCAGTCCGTCAAGGAGCTCCGCCCGGGTGGTGCCGACGGCGGCGGCCCGGCGGCGGAATGCGGTGCGGGTGAAGGCGAGGGCGTGGCCGACCTGGTCGGGACCGGCCTCGGGGTCGGTGTCGGTGAGGTGGGTGTGCAGGCGGTCGGCCTGGGCGCGCAGGGCGGTCTCGGTACGGGCGGACACCGGCCAGACGCGCGGCATTCCGTCCGTCGCCGGTGCCGGGGCCTCCTGGGCGGCCGGTGCCTCGGAGAGCACGATGTGGCAGTTGGTGCCCCCGATGCCCCATGAGTTGACGCCCGCGATCAGCTCCCGCTCAGGGTGGGGCCAGGGCCCGTGTTCGGTCCGCACGCGCAGGTGGTGGACGTCGAGCCGGGCGTCGGGGTGGGGGCGGACGTGGTGGAGGGTGGGCGGCAGGGCGCGGTGGCGGAGGCTGAGGGCGACCTTGAGGAGGCCGACGATGCCCGCGGCGGCTTCGAGGTGGCCGAGATTGGTCTTCACGGAGCCGACCAGCAGGGGGTCGTCGGCGCGGCCGGCTCCGGCGGCGCGGCCGACCGCGCCTGCCTCGACGGGGTCGCCGACGGGGGTGCCGGTGCCGTGGAGTTCGACGTACTGGAGGTCGGCGGGGTCGACGGCGCCACGCCGGCAGGCGGCGAGGATCACGGCGCGCTGGGCGTCGGGGTCAGGGGTGGTGAGGCCGTCGGTGGCGCCGTCGTTGTTGACGGCGCTGCCGCGGATGACGCAGATCACCCGGTCTCCGTCGGTGAGGGCGGCACGCAGCGGCTTGAGGACGACGAGGGCGCCGCCCTCGCCGCGCACGGTGCCGCCGGCGTCGGCGTCGAGGAGGCGGACGTGACCGTCGGGGGAGAGCGCGCCGAGCCGGCCGAGGGCGGCGGCGGACTCGGGGAGCAGGTTCAGGTTGACGCCGCCGACGAGGGCGAGGGTGGATTCGCCGCTGCGCAGGCTGGCACAGGCGGCGTGCACGGCGACCAGGGAGGAGGACTGGGCGCTGTCGAGGGTGAGGCTGGGGCCGCGCAGGCCGAGGGCGTAGGAGACGCGATTGGCGATGATGCCGCGGTGGGTGCCGGTGAGGCCGTACTGGCCGGCGACGCCGGGGCCGTGTCCGTGCATCAGGCGGGACCAGTCGTCCCAGATGGCGCCGACGAAGACGCCGGTGCTGGAGCCGGCGAGCCGGTCGGGGACGATGCGGGCGTCCTCCAGCGCCTCCCAGGCGAGTTCGAGCACGAGGCGCTGCTGGGGGTCCATGGCGGTCGCCTCGGCGGGGCCGATGCCGAAGAAGGCGGCGTCGAAGCGGTCGACGTGGTCGAGGAACGCTCCGTGGGAGAGGGCGCTCGCATCGGCGGAACCGAGAGCGGCGGGGTCCCAGCGGTGGGCGGGGGTTTCACCGACGGCCTCGACACCGTCGCGCAGCAGTCGCCAGAAGGCGGCCGGGTCGTCGGCCTGCGGCAGCCGGCAGGACATGCCGATGACCGCGATGGGCTCGTCCGGGGTGGCAACGGTCCTGGTGGTGTCGCTCATGCCTGCCTTCGTCCCTCGTCGTTCGTGTCGCGGGTGTCTCGTGTCGCGCCGGTGCCCGGCGCCGCCTGGGTCGCGGTCGCCGGGCAGCCGGTGGCGGGGCTCAGCCGGTGAGTGCTTGCAGCGCCTCGTTCCAGGCCTTTTCGCCGCCCACCGCCGCCATGGGCAGCCAGGGGTTCCAGAAGTCGCGGTAGTGCGTGATCAGGCCGTTGTCGAAGCGGACGACGGAGAGGTAGTCCTGCCGGTACCGGCCGCCGGTGGCGAGCAGGGTGCAGTCGCCGGGGAACTCGGCGACGAGCACTCCCTCGGGAGTGACGGCGTGGAAGACGGGTTCGCCGTACTCGACCCTGAGCTGCTGCGGCATCACGCTCATCTGGGCGCGCAGCTGGTCAGCGCCGCGCATGACGGTGGGGAAGCCGGGCGGGGCGTAGACGAACTCCAGGACGCCGTCGGGGGCGAACAGCGCGATCCACTCCTCGACGCGGCCCTCCTGGAGCAACGCCAGGCTCGTGGTGAACGTCTCCTTGAGCTTGTCGGGCGCGGGGTTGGTCACAGGGTTCCTCCTGATGGGGTGACGAGGGAACGGAAGGCCCGGTCGAGCGCCGCGTCGGGCAGCAGCCGGGTGAGCACGCGGCCCACCGCGGCGTCACGGCCGACGGCGTACCGGGTGCGCGGCCGGCTGTCGGCCAGGGCGCGCAGCACGGTCCGGGCGAAGTCCTCCTGGGTGGTCCTGCTGGTGCGCGCGCTGTGCTCGTTGCTCCGCAGGAAGCGCGGGAAGGTGTCCTGGTACAGCTCCCTCAACCGCTCCGGAGCGGCGTCGAGGATGCGGGTGCCGGTGTCGGACACCTTGTCCCAGATCGGGGTGAGGATGGCGCCGGGCTGGACGACGCTCACCCGGACGCCGCTCGGGGCGACCTCCCGTCGCAGGGCGTCGCTGAACGCCTCCTTCGCCCACATGGCGGCGGCATAGGCGCCGAGGTAGGGGATGGCGACGTTGCCGAGTCCGGAGGTGATGTTGACGACGCGGCCCCCCGCGTCGCGCAGCAGCGGCAGGAAGGCCTGGGTGGTGGCGACCTGGCCGACGACGCTGGTCTCCAGCTGTCGCCGCAGGTCCTCCAGCGGCAGGCACTCCAGGGGCGCCGGAACGCAGATGCCGGCGTTGTTGACCAGTCCCCACAGACCGGTGTCGCCCACCCTGTCGCGTACGACGTCCTCGGCGGCGGCGATCGACGCCGCGTCGGTGACGTCGAGGACGAGCTGTTCCACTCGGGGGCGGGGCGGCTCGCCACCCGGTTTGCGCACCGCGGCGAAGACCCTGAAACCTGCTGCCGCCAGGTACTCGGCACACGCCTTGCCCAGGCCTGAGGAGGCCCCGGTGACGACCACGGCGCGCCCGCGGGGGCTGGGGATTCGGGTGGACATGAGGGCTCCTGTCAGGTGAGGGAGGCCAGCACGGCCTCGACGCTGGCGTCGGCCAGGCGTGCGGCGCGGTCCCGGGGGACGGCCTGGTCCACGTGGGTGAAGTTCCAGGCCAGCCGGTCGTGGCTGGTGTTGACGGTGGCCACGAAGTACGCGTTCACCGAGAGGCCCGTGACGAATTCGGCGTCGCTGACCTGCCACGGGCCGATCCTGTCGGGGAAGTCGAACCGGCCGAGGTTCGACAGGCACAGGGTGATGGGCCCCTTGTCCTCCATGAAGCGCAGGAACCGGTCGCTCTTGGCGACGGTCCTGGGGGCGACGAATCCCATGGTCGCGATGGCGGTGAGGTGTTCGCCGCGGTTGCGGCGGCGGGCGAGGTCGCGGCTGATGGTCCGGGCCATGGGCCACAGTGACTGCTCCGGCCGGTAGGCGACGACGGAGGGCACGGTGGCGACGTACGTGCCGAGTTCGTCGTCCGTCACGGCGGGCTCCAGGGCCTCGCGGAAGGTGATCGGTGAGCCGATGGTGAGGTGGCCGGGTCCGGTGCCGGCGTCCTCGGCGACGGCGGTCACCATGGCCGCCGCCAGCAGTCCGTGGACCGTGGTGCGTTCGCGCTTGCAGGCCTGGGCGAGGCTGTCCACCCCGGGCCCGTCGAGTTCGTGGTGGATCAGCCGTGTGGTGCGCTGCGGGAAGGGCACGCTGCGGCTCGGCTCCAGACGGCTGGGCTTGAGCCGCCGGGCCGCCGACTGGTCGGCCAGCAGCTGCGCGGCGACCTTGACCGCCCCCTTCAGGCCCCGGTACTCCGGGGGCAGCAGTCCCTCGGGTCCCGGCAGGGCGCGCGCCGGCTCGTGTACCTCGCCCCCGCCCGCCTCACCGGTCTGGCAGCGGGCCGCGAGGTGCAGCCACTGGCGCAGCAGGCTCAGCACGGTCGTCCCGTCCGCGACACAGTGCGGAACGGTGATGATCAGGTCGTGGACCTCGCCCCGTGAGATCGCGACGGCCCGGACGAGCGGGCCGGTGGCCCAGTCGACGGGCTCGCTGAACTCGCGCTCGTTCAGCTCGCGCTGCCAGCGCGGCTCCCCCGTCTCCTCGCCCTCGGGCACGGCGACGGTGCGCAGCGGGATGGGCCGGCCGGCGACCGGCACGAAGTGCGGCCTGCTGCCGTCGGCCTCGGCACGGATGGCGGCCCGCAACAGGGGGTGGCGGGCCTGGAGGGCGTCCAGGCCCTGGCCGAGCACCTCCTCGGGGAGCCGTCCTCGCACGCGGACGTGCCCGATGACGTTGAGCGGGGAGATCTGGTCACAGATCCAGTACCAGCGCTCCAGCGGGGTCAGCGGCCGTGCGACCTCTTCGGCGGGCTTCACCGGTTCACCTCCGCGGCGACGACGCCGTGGTAGTCGAGGAGTTCGATGTTCTGCTTGTCGAGCACCGAGCGCGGCGCGAAGGTGAAGAACAGCCGGCGCCCCAGCAGCTGGGGCCAGGCCTCGGTCTGTTCCAGTGCGCTCAGGGAGCGGGCGGCGGCGACGGTCTTCCGGGTGCGGGGCAGCCGGGCGCGCTCGTAGGCGCGCAACGCGCCGGGCAGGTCGGTCGCGCCCTCCAGGTGACGGGCGAGGACGACGGCGTCCTCCATGGCGATGGCGGCGCCCTGGCCGAGGCTCGTCATCATCGGGTGGGCCGCGTCGCCGAGCAGGGTGACCCGGCCCTCGCCCCAGCGTTCCAGGAAGGGCCGGTCCCGGGCCGGGAAGGCGGTGATCTGGTCCTCGGGGGTGGCGCGGATGCACGCCACGACCTCCGGAGCCCAGCCGGCGTACGTCCGCTCGATCTCGGCTCGTGTGCCCTGCCAGTCACGGGCTCGCGCGGCGGGCATGTTCTTGGTGCCCCACCAGTACACCTGGCCCTTGCCGATGTTGGCGATGCCGAACCGGCGGCCCCGGCCCCAGTAGTGGGCGCCGTACTGCTTCGGGATGGCGGGGTGGGTCAGGTGCGGGGTGGCGACCCAGCAGATGTATCCGGGCTCGTAGGGCGTCTCGGGGCCGACCAGGCAGCGGCGGATCGCCGAGTCGAAGCCGTCCGCGCCGATCAGGACGTCGCCGCGGGCCTCGGTGCCGTCCGCGAAGAACACGCTCACGCCGTCGTCGTCGGCCTGGAAGCGGGTGGCCCGGGCGCCGAGCGTGATGGGGACGTCCTTCACCGCTTCCAGCAGCAGACGCTGGAGTTCGGCGCGGTGCAGGCCGAAGCTGGGGGCGCCCAGACGGTCACAGATGTCCGTGAACTCCAAGGTCCGGATCAGCTTGCCCCGCCGGGTGCGGAAGTGCAGCTGCTCCAGGATCTCCACGGTCTCCTCCAGCCTCAGATCGATACCGAGGGTCCGCAGGGCCAGTACCGCGTTCGACATCAGCGACAGCGCGCCGCCGACCGGTTTGAGTTCCCGCGCCCGTTCGTACACCTCGACGTCGACGCCGACGCTGCGCAGGGTGGCGGCGGCGGTGAGGCCGCCGATGCCGGCCCCGACGACCAGGGCGCGGACAGGGGGACGTGGCGTCACTTCGGTAGCCTCTCTTCCGTGAGGGCCCGGCTCACTTGCTGGACGTACGGTTCGTCGAGCAGCCTCAGATGGTCGCCCGGTACCTCGATCAGACGGACCTGGCCGCTGGTGAGGGTGGACCAGCCGTTGAGGGGGTCCCGGTGCAGGGTGCGGGCGGCGCCGTGCATGGGCTTGAGCGCGTCGGGCAGCTCCCCGGTGGCCTTGACGAGGGTGACGTCGACCGGCAAGGGGCCCGGCTGGTAGTCGCGCAGCGCCGCCCAGTTGGCCTTGTAGACGCGGAACAGCCGGCGGACCGCCGAGCGTGCGGTGGCGGGTGCGAGGATGCCGGCGGCGGCCGCACGGTCGGCGATGAAGTCGAGGCGGTCCTCGTCGCTGTGCAGTGTGCCGGGGAGCGGTTCGACGGGGGCGTCACCGCCGCGGTCGACCCAGATCAGCTCCCAGAAGAACCATTCGAGCATCGCTCGGTCGGCCACCTCGGGCCGCTCCCCCGGATCGGGCGCGATCGAGTCGAGAAGCACCAGTTGCTCCACCTGCCCCTGCGCCGAGGCGTGCAGTTGCCAGGCCATCTCGAAGGCGACGAAGCCGCCGAAGGACCAGCCGGCCAGCCGGTAGGGGCCTTCCGGCTGGACCCGGCGGATCGCCTCTATGTAGCTGCGGGCGATGCCGCTCATCGTCTCGACCGGCTCGGTCCCGGGTTCGGTGCCGGCCGCCTGGAGCGCGTACACCGGCTGGTCGTCGGGCAGGTGCCGGGCGAGCCGGACGTAGCACAGGACGTTGCCGCCGAGCGGGTGGACGAGGAAGAGCGGTCGTCCGGACCCCTCGGTGCGGATCGGCACCACCGCGTCGAAGGCGGCGACGGCGTCCTGGGAGCGCAGCCGTGCCGCCAGCGCCGCCACGGTCGGAGCGGTGGCGAACGCGGCGAGCGGGACACGCGCCCCGAACCGCTTCTCCACGGCCACCATCAGCCGCATCGCGGTCAGCGAGGTGCCGCCGAGTTCGAAGAAGTCGTCGTCGACGCCGGGAGCCGGTATGCCGAGGAGTTCGCCCAGGATGTCCGCCACGGCACGCTCGTGGGCGTCCCGGGGCGCGGTGCGTCCGGCTGCGGGAGCGCTCTGGAGAGGACGGCGGCGCAGGGCGGCGTCGTCGCGTTTGCCGCTGGGGGTGAGCGGCAGCGCGGGCAGCCAGGCGAAGTGGGAGGGCACCATGTGGTCGGGCAGGGTGGCCCGCAGCCGGCTGCGCACCTCGGCCAGATCGACCGTCCCGGGGGTGCCCACCAGGAACGCCGCCAGAGAGGAGTCCCCGCTGTCCCGGCGGCGGGCCACCACGGCGGCCTCCTCGATCCCCGGCTGGTCCAGTGCCCTGATGGCCAGCTCCACCTCGGCGGGTTCGACGCGGAAGCCCCGCACCTTCACCTGGTCGTCGGCGCGGCCCAGCCACACCACGTCACCGCCGGGCAGGGTGCGGCCGAGGTCGCCGGTGCGGTAGAGCCGGGCCCCCCAGGGCGCGGTGACGAAACGCTCGGCGGTCAGGTCCGGGCGTCCGAGGTAGCCGCGGCCGAGGCAGGCCCCGCCGAGCAGGATCTCCCCGCGCACTCCGGGCGGGACCGGCCGCAGCCGCTCGTCCAGCACGTACATCTCCGCGCCGCCGATGGGCCGGCCGATCGGCGGCAGCGCGGGGAAGCCCGCCGGGTCGCCGGTCATCACGAAGGAGCTCGCCAGGTTGGTCTCGGTCGGCCCGTACTGGTTCTCCAGGACCGTGCCGGGCAGGGCCGAGCAGAAGCGGCGGATCTCGTCGGTCACCCTCAGCTGCTCGCCGGAGGACACCAGCACCGACAGGTGCGAGGGGCGCAGGCCCAGCTCCCCGGAGGCGTCCGCGAGCTGCTGGAGCGCGACGAACGGCAGGAAGGCCCGCCTGACGCGCTGCTCCTCCAGCAGCCGCAGCAGCGCCGACGGGTCGCGCCGGTCCTGTTCGGAGACCAGCACCAGGGTGCCGCCGCCGGCGAGGGTGGAGAAGATCTCCTGGAAGGACACGTCGAAGCTGAGCGGCGCGAACTGCAGCGTGCGGTCCCCCGCCGCCGCGGTGGCCGCGTCCAGTTGCCAGCGCACGTAGTTGGCCCACAGACGGTGCGGAAGCTCGACCCCCTTGGGCTCACCGGAGGAGCCCGAGGTGAACAGCAGCAGGGCGAGGTCGTCGAGGCCGACCCGGCGATGCGCGCCCGCCGTGGGCCCGTCGTCGCCGGGTCCCGTCAGGGCCAGGGACTCCGCGGGCAGGAGCAGCGCCGGATCCGGTACGAGTCCGGCGTGCCGCGTGTGGGCGACCACCCGGAACGGCCGCGCCCGCTCGATCATGCGCGCCAGCCGCTCCGCCGGGTAGGACACGTCGAGCGGCAGGCAGACCGCTCCGGCGCGCAGCACGCCCAGTACCACGGCGACCGTCTCGGGAGAGCGGTCCATCGCGATGCCCACCGGCGCTCCGACGGGAACGCCGAGCCCGACCAGTTCCGCGGCGACACGGTCGGCGGCCCGGCCCAGCCGCTCGTAGGTCCAGGTGACCGGGCCGAAGGTGACGGCTGCCGCGTCGGTCCGCAGCCGTATCTGCTCGTCGACGAGGGTGAGCACGTCCACCGGGTCGGGGAGCACGGCGGGCGCGGGCAGCGGGTCCGTCAGGAAGGTGAAGTCCACGATCTCGTCCGGCTGTTCGACCATGCGGCCGAGGATCTGCTGGAAGACGGCGGCGAGCCGGTCCGCCTGCCCCGGGCTGAACGACCGCCCGTCGCAGTCGAACCTGAGCCGCAGCGTCCGCCCGTCGCGGGGGTCCACGATCGCGTTGGCCAGCAGCGCGAGGGTGGTCTCCTCGTACGTGGCGAGGTCGATCAGGGACAGCTTCCCGTGCCCGAGGACCGCCTCCAGGGTGTGCAGCCGGACGAAGTTGAAGGCGGTCTCGGTGACCGGGCCGCCCAGGTCGGTCTGGATGGCGCTGAGCGGGTAGGCCGAGTGCGGGAAGGACTCCTGTTCCTGCTGGACCACCGCGCGCACCACGTCGAGCCAGGAGCCGTCGGTCCTCTCCAGCTTCTCCAGCCGGAACGGCATGGTGTTCAGGAACAGTCCGGTCATGCCGTCGGCTCCGGCCACCTCGGGCCGGCCGTGGGTGACCAGACCGGTGGTGACGTCCGGGGAACCGGTGAGCAACCGCAGCGTCAGGCAGTGCGCGGTGAACATCAGCAGCCGCATCGGCACCGCGTGCCGACGGGTGAAGTCCTCCAGTGCGCGGGTGAGTTCGCCGGGCAGTTCGACGTGCCGAACGATCACCTCGGGTTTCCGGGGCGGCTCGTGCGGCACGTACGGATCGAGCCGGACGGGCTCGGCACCGGTCAGCAGCCGCTGCCAGTACGAGCGGTCGGCGGCCGACTCCAGGCGGGCGCGCTCGGAACGGACGTAGGCCGCGAACGACGGCAGCGGTGTGTCGTCCACCGGCGCGAGGCCGGCGTCCAGCCCGTGCAGGTAGTCCTGGAACAGCTCGCGGACCAGCACGGCCACGCTCCAGCCGTCCAGGATCGCGTGGTGGAAGCTGAGCACGAGGTCCAGCCGTCCCGGGCGGACATGGGTCCGGAACTCGTACAGCGGCGGCCGCTCGAAGTCGTAGCGGTGGACGCGCCGTTCGGCGACGCAGGCGGCGATCACGGGGTCCGCGTCGGCATCGGTGACGTGGACGATCCGCAGACCGCCGGTCGCCTCCGCCCGTACCGTCTGCAGGGGCTCCGAGCAGCCGGTGAGGTCGAAGGCGGAGCGCAGGGACGCGTGCCGGGCGACGAGGCGGTCGAAGGAAGCGCGGAAGGCGGCCTCGTCCCAGTCGGCGGCGTCCAGGGCGAACGCGTAGTGGAAGACGTCGTGGTAGAGCGGGGAGCCGGCCTGTTCTCGGCTGTGGTAGATCATGCCGAGCTGGAGCCGGGTCACCGGGAAGGCGTCGACCAGGCCCTCGTCGCTGAGCCGGGCCCGGTCGGCGCCGGTGACCAGCTCGAACGGCTCGGGGAGAGCGTCCGCACGCCCCGCGGTGGCGTACGGCGCCTGAGTGGCCACGGTGGTGTGGCGGACCATGTCGGCCAGGGTCAGGCCGAGCCCGCGCCGCTCGGCCGCCGCCCGGACCCTGAGCAGCAGCAGGGAGTCGCCGCCCCGCGCGAACCACTCGTCGTGGACGCCGACCCGTTCCACGCCCAGCACCTCGGCCCACGCCTCGGCCAGGGCCCGCTCGACGTCCGTCGTGGGAGCGGCGTGCGCGGCCGGCCCGCCGTCCGGCACGGGTGCGGGCAGGGCCGCGCGGTCCAGTTTGCCGTTGGGCGTCAGCGGGACGCGGTCGACCCGCACGAAGTGCGCCGGGACCATGAACTCCGGCAGGGCGGCGCCGAGTCGGGCCCGGATCTCCGCGTCCTCGATCGGGGCGTCGGCGACGTAGTACCCGACGAGCTGCACGCCGCCGCCCGGCGAGGGGCGGTCCGTGACGGCCGCGGCCCGCACCGAGGGCAGCCGGGAGAGCCGGTGTTCGATCTCCTCGAGTTCCACCCGGTTGCCGCGGACCTTGACCTGCCGGTCGATGCGTCCCAGGAACTCCAGGGCGCCGTCGGCGAGCCGGCGGGCCAGGTCGCCGGTGCGGTACATCCGTTCCCCGGGCACGAACGGGTCGTGGGTGAACCGCTCGGCCGTCAGCTCGGGCCGGCCGAGGTAGCCGCGCGCCAGTCCGACACCGGCGATGCACAGCTCGCCGGCGGCGCCCGCCGGCTGCGGGTCGCCGAACCGGTCCAGGACGTACAGCCGCAGGTTGTCGATCGGCCGCCCGATGGGCACCCGGTCGACGGGCGCGCCGTGGGGACAGTCGTGGTACGACACGTCCACGGTGGCCTCGGTGGGCCCGTAGAGGTTGGTCAGCTTCGGGCCGTCGGCGCCGAAGATCCGGTGGAAGGTGGCGACCTGCTCCGGCGGCAGCGCCTCCCCGCTGCAGAAGACCCGCCGCAGGGAGGCGGCCTGCCTGCGCGACTCGGGCTCGGCGTCGAGCAGTGCGAGGAAGGCTCCGAACATCGAGGGGACGAAGTGCAGCACCGTCACCCGCTCGGCAGCGATGGTGCGCAGCAGCTCCCGCGGGTCCTTCTCCGCGCCCGGCGGCAGCAGCGCGACGCGGGCGCCCGCGATGCCCCACCAGAACAGCTCCCACACGGACACGTCGAAGGCGATCGGTGTCTTGTGCAGGATCACGTCGTCCGCACCGACGGGGTAGCGGCGCTGCATCCAGGTGAGCCGGTTCACGACGGCCCGGTGTTCGACCATGACGCCCTTGGGCCGGCCCGTGGATCCCGAGGTGTAGATGACGTAGGCGAGGTCGTCCGGGCCGGCGGGTGCGGACGGCGACGGCGGCGGGCCGGCGGGGGCGGGCTCCTCGTCCACGCGTCGGACGACGACCCCGGCCGGCACGTCCAGCGGCGGCGTCCCCGGGCCCGTCAGCACCGTGCGGGCCCCGCTGTCCCGGAGGACGTAGGCGATCCGTTCGGCCGGGTAGCCGGCCTCGACAGGCACATAGGCGGCCCCCGCCTTCAGCACGGCCAGGACGGCGACCACGGTGTGCCGCGACCGTGGGAGCAGCACGGCGACCCGGTCGCCCGGGGCCACTCCGTCGGCGCGCAGGACCGCCGCGAGTCGCTCGGCGCGGGCGTCCAGGTCCAAGTAGTCGAGACGGATGCCGGTGGCGGCCTCGGCCAGGGCGGTGCGCCCCGGGGTGCGCGCGGCCTGGTCGGCGAACAGGGCGTGCAGCGTCCGGTCGTCCGGGAAGGGGCGGTCCGTGGCGTTGACCGCGTGGACCATCGCGGCGCGCTCGGGATCGTCCAGCATCGGGACGGCGGCGACGGCGCGGTCCGGGTCCTCCAGCGCGCCGAGCAGCAGGGTGCGCACATGGCGGGCGAGCGCCTCGACGGGGAAGTCGGCGTCGAACACGTCGGTGGCGTAGTCGAGGTCCACGACGACCTCGCCGGTGTCGCCCTGCTCGTTGACGACGACGGCGAGGGCGTCCTGGTCGTGGGCCTTGGTGGCCCCCGACGACTCGACCCGCAGGCCGGGCAGCGGCCTGCCCTGCGGCCACTGCACGTATGACAGCGTCACGTCGAACACCTGGCGGGCGTGGCCCGGCCGGTCGCCGAGCAGGTCCCCGAAGGCGAGCCGCTCGTGCCGCTGGAGCTCGCGCGTGTCGCGCTGCACCGCGGCGACCAGTTCCCGCCAGGGCGTGTCCGCGCCCACCTCGACGACCAGAGGCAGGGTGTTGGCGAACTGCCCCACCGCGCGCCGCTCGTCCTTTCCCCTGCGGTTGAACAGCGGCGCGCCGAGGACCACCGTTCTGGCCCCGTGCACGCGTGACAGGTAGACGGCGAACGCGGCCGCGAGGAAGGCGAACGGCGTCTCGCCCCGCTCCCTGACGCGCTCGGTCAGCTCGCCCGGCAGCGTGAAGGAGTGACGCGCGCTGCGCCGCGCGCCGGCCGGCGCGCGGCGCGGGAACAGAGCGGGCTCGACCGCGTCCAGCGTCCGGCGGAAGAACTCCCGGTCCTCGGCGTGCTGGGCCGAGGAGCGATAGCGCCGCTCGTCCGCGACGCAGTCCGCGAAGCTCGGTGGTCCGGCCACGGGAAGGCCCGCGTATTCCCGCCTGACCTGGTCGAAGAACAGGTGCAGCCCCCAGGCGTCGGTGATCAGGTGGTGCGCCGAGAGGAAGACCCGGACGGCGGTGGCGCCCTCCTTGAGCAGCGCCGGCCGGCTCGGCGGCCCGTCGTGCAGGTCGAAGGGCCGCTGGGACTCGGCGGCGATCCACGCCTCGCAGCCCGCCCGGGGGTCGGCGTCGCCGGAGAAATCCACCACCCGGACCTCGGGCGGTGATCCGTCGGTCCGCTGGAACGGAGTGCCGTCCCGCTCCTCGAACCGCAGCCGAAAGGCGTCGTTGGCCCGTACGGCACGCCGCAGCGCGGCCAGCAGCCGTTCGTGATCGATGTTCCCGACAAATCGCTGACTCAGGTGGATCGTGAACTGCGGACTGCTGGGAAACACCTCGTGCGCCACCCAGATATCGCGCTGATAAGCTGTCAAGGAAATGAACTCTGTCACGACTTGCCCTCAGCTCCCGGAGTCGGCCGCCGTTCGGCGGTGATGAACTCTGCCTGGCACGTCGGGCGCCATCCAGAAATTCAGCAGCCTGGTAGCCGCGGTACCAGCCACGGCAATTCCCCACAGGGCGTACCGGGTTGGTCGGTTCCGGTGGGCGGCGCGAAGTCCGCGGATCTTTTTTTCGGGCGGCTGTAGCGGAATGCACGTACGGTCGGGAAGAATCTTCGAGCGGATCGGCCGACCGTTCCCTCCCCATGGGGATCGCCCTGCCCACAGGAGCGTCCATGAACGAGTTACTGGCCGCCGTCACTCAGGCGGCGGACCCGGACCACTTCGCCGCACTGCCCGTTCCGGAGTCGTGCCGGGCCGTCACCCTGCGCCGGGACGAGACCGAACTCTTCGCGGGTCTCGACAGGCGCGACAAGGACCCCCGCAAGTCCATGCACCTGACCGAGGTGCCGGTCCCCGAGCCGGGGCCGGGCGAGGTGCTGGTCGCCGTGATGGCCAGCTCCGTCAACTACAACACCGTGTGGAGCGCCCTCTTCGAGCCGGTGCCCACCTTCGCCTTCCTGGAGCGTTACGGCCGTACCTCGCCGCTCGCGCGCCGCCATGACCTGCCGTACCACGTCATCGGGTCCGACCTCGCCGGATACGTGCTGCGCACCGGACCGGGCGTGCGCGCCTGGCGGCCGGGCGACAGGGTCGTCGCACACTGCCTGTCCGTGGAACTGGAGTCCGCGGACGGCCACGACGACACCATGCTCGACCCGGAGCAGAGGATCTGGGGCTACGAGACGAACTTCGGCGGACTGGCCGAGATCGCTCTGGTCAAGGCCAACCAACTCATGCCCAAAGCCGCCCACTTGACGTGGGAGGAGGCCGCCGCCTCCGGTCTGGTCAACTCCACGGCCTACCGGCAACTGGTCAGCCGCAACGGCGCCGGCCTGAAGCAGGGCGACAACGTGCTGGTCTGGGGGGCGGCCGGGGGCCTGGGCTCGTACGCGACCCAGCTCGTCCTGGCCGGCGGCGCCCAGCCGGTCTGCGTGGTCTCCGACCGGGCCAAGGCGGACCTGTGCCGCAGGATGGGCGCGGAGGCGGTGATCGACCGCACGAGCGAGGACTACCGGTTCTGGAACGCGGACGGGACGCAGAACCCCCGCGAGTGGCGGCGGTTCGGCAGCCGTATCCGCGAGCTCACGGGTGGCGAGGACGTCGACATCGTCCTGGAACACCCCGGCCGGGACACCTTCGGAGCCTCCGTGTACGTGACTCGGCGCGGCGGCACGGTGGTGACCTGCGCGTCCACGACGGGGTACGTGCACGAGTACGACAACCGCTACCTGTGGATGTCACTGAAACGGATCATCGGGTCCCATTTCGCCAACTACCGCGAGGCGTGGGAGGCGAACCGTTTGATCTGCAAGGCGCGGATCCATCCCACGCTGTCCCGGGTCTATCCGCTGGCGGACAGCGGCCAGGCCACGTACGACGTCCACCGCAACCGGCACCACGGAAAGGTCGGCGTCCTCTGTCTGGCCCCCGGGGAGGGGCTGGGGGTGAGCGATACGGAGCTTCGGGCACAGCACGTTTCGGCCATCACTCGATTCCGGGACGCGGCCGAGTCCGCCGCCTGACGATGCTCTGCTGTCAGCGAAGTGCCCAGGGATCCGAGGACAGGCCCTGACCGCCGTGTTAGCGTCGAGACAGTTCCCGCCGCGGCCCAAAACGCCTCTGCACAGGGCGTGTTGGGGCGGCGGGCACAACGACACGAGAAAGACTCCGGGCGGCTGCTGCAAGCGTCGCCTCCAAGATCTTCGGAGGTCCAGTGACCTTAGCGCGCGACTATTCGCCGGCCTCGCGGATGCCGCGGGGCGAGGGCGGGATAAGCGGCATGGGAATGGGCGACCAGGTATTCAGCCGACTCCTGCGCGACCGCATCGTCTTCCTCGGTCAGGAAGTCGATGACGACATCGCGAACAAGCTCACGGCTCAGTTGCTGATGCTCGCCGCGGAATCCGATGAGGACATCTACCTCTACATCAACTCTCCCGGTGGTTCGGTGACCGCGGGAATGGCCGTGTACGACACGATGCACTACATCAAGAACGACGTGGTGACGATCGCCATGGGTTTCTGCGCGTCCATGGGCCAGTTCCTGCTGACCGCCGGCACCAAGGGCAAGAGGTACGCCCTTCCCAACACCAAGATCCTCATGCACCAGCCGTCCGCCGGACTCGGCGGCTCGGCCAGTGACATCAAGATCTACGCCGAACAACTGCTGCGCACCAAGCGCGAGATGGCGGAGCTGATCGCTCGGCACTCGGGGCAGGACGTCGACACCATCACCAAGGACTCGGACCGGGACAAGTGGTTCACGGCCCATGAGGCCGCGGAGTACGGGCTCATCGACGCGGTGATGAAGTCGGCCTCGGGCGTCCCCGGGGCCGGTGGCACGCACGTGTCCTGAACTCGGACGACGGCCCGGCGAGGACCGCCCCGTCGCACGTCGGGGGCCGCGCCGGGCCCACCGCACCCAGCCACCGCAGTCGCACCCGAACCCGAGGGAAACAACAGACCATGGCCCTGCACGATCGTCCGGCCCTGACCTTCGGCGGTACACCGCCCCAAGCCCGGTACATAGTGCCCCGGTTCGTCGAACGCACGGCACAGGGAACCCGCGAGTACGACCCGTACTCCAAGCTCTACGAGGAGCGCATCGTGTTCCTCGGAGCGGAGATCGACGACACGTCCGCCAACGACGTCATGGCGCAACTCATCTGTCTGGAGTCGATGGACCCCGACCGGGACATCGCCTTCTACATCAACTCGCCCGGCGGTTCCCTCACCGCCATGACGGCGATCTACGACACGATGCAGTTCGTGAAGCCCGACATCCAGACGGTCTGCATCGGTCAGGTCGCCTCCGCGGCGGCCGTCCTGCTGGCCGCCGGCACTCCCGGCAAGCGGGCGGCGCTGCCCGGGTCACGCGTGCTGCTGCACCAGCCGCACAGTCCGGGAGAGCGCGGACAGATCTCCGATCTGGCGATCCAGGCCCAGGAGATCCAGCGCGTGCGCGAGCTGGTGGAGAACATCCTCGCCCGTCACTCCGGCCGACCGGTGGAGCAGATAGGGCAGGACATCGAGCGCGACAAGATCCTCACGGCCGAACAGGCGGTCGAATACGGCCTGATCGACCACGTACTGACCAACCGCAAGAACTCACTGAACGATCGGAACAACGGAACGCGATGAAGGACCGCAAGGACCGGATCCCTGCCGATCACTTCTTCTCCGCCGACCTCCGGGTGGGGCGGATCCTGGATGTCCAGGACTTCCCGGAGGCGCGCAAGCCGGCCTACCGGGTCCAGGTCGACTTCGGATCCGCGGGAGTGCTCTGGACCAGTGCGCAGATCACGAACTACTCGTCCGGAGAGCTGAAGGACCGGCTGGTCGTCGGTGTGATCAACCTGCCCGACAAGCGGATCGCCGGACGGACCAGTGAGTTCCTGCTGCTCGGGTCCTACACGGCGGACGGTCTGGTCCACCTGCTGTCCCCCGCCCCGGAGGCGACGCCCGGAGACGTCGTCGGCTGAACCGGAACCGGCCGGCGCCACACAACAGCACGACCCCGATCCCGTAGCGCAAGGAAGTGCAAGGACTGGAGGCGTCGGCATGACCAGGGAAGCCCCGCAGGTGGCGGGGAGCGGATTGCTCGGCACACTGGTGGAGTTGCGCGACGACACCGTGAGGGCCTATCTGCGCGCCCAGCGGGACCACGGGGACGTCGTGCGCTTCCCGGTCGGCCCTCCAGGGCTGCGCGCCCATCTGTACGCGGTGTTCTCCCCGGACGGGGTGCAGCAGATCCTGGGCACCCGGGCGGCCGGATTCCGCAAGGACAACTCCGTCTACGCCGAGATCCGGGCCTCCATAGGCAACGGGCTGCTGACGAGTCAGGACGACGAGTACCTCTTCCAGCGCCGGCTCGTCCAGCCGTTGTTCACCCGCCGCCGCGTCGACGGTTACGCGGCGGCCATCGGCACCGAGGCGGCGGCCACCGCCGACCGCTGGGCCGCCCGGCCCGACGCGACCGTGGACGTCGCCTCGGAGACGGCCGAGTTCGCGCTGCGGGCCATCTCCCGCATCCTGTTCGGCGCCGACCTGGACGAGACGGTGGATGTGGTCCGCCGCTGCTTCCCCGTCCTGGGCGAGCACGTGCTGAACCGAGGCGCCAACCCGCTGCGCTCGCCCAGGAACTGGCCGACCCCGGCCAACCGCCGCGCCGCCGCGGCCCAGCGTGAGCTGTACGCCATCTGCGACCGCATCATCGCCGAGCGGCACGCCTCCCGTACGGCGCCGGAAGGCGACGGCGACGACATGATGACCCTGCTGGTCAAAGCCCGGGACGCGGACGGCTCGGTCCTGGACGCCCAGGCGGTGCGGGACCAGGTACTCGTCTTCCTGCTCGCCGGCCACGAGACCACCGCGACGGCGCTCGCCTTCGCCCTGCACCTGCTGGCCCTGCACCCCAAGGCACAGGAGCGGACCCACACCGAGCTCGACGAGGTCCTCGGCGGCCGGACTCCGGCGGCCGGCGACCTCGACCGGCTGCCATACGTCACGATGGTGCTGAAGGAGGCGCTGCGGCTCTACCCCTCGGTCGCCATCATGGGCCGCAAGGCGGTCACCGACACGGAGATCGGCGGCTTCCGCATCCCCGCGGGCGCCGACGTCTACGTCAGCCCGTACGTGACACATCGCCACCCCGCCTACTGGGACGACCCGGAGGCCTTCGATCCCGAGCGCTTCACTCCGCAGGCGGAGGCGGACCGCCCCCGCTACGCGTTCTTCCCGTTCGGTGGCGGCCCCCGGGCCTGCATCGGACAGCACTTCGCGATGCTGGAGGCCACCCTCGCCCTGGCAACCCTCCTCCAGCGTTTCACCCTGACGGCGGTCGACACCGAGATCCCGCTGGAACTCGGGATGACGATGCGTGCCGCCGGCCCTGTCCGAGTACGTCTCACCTCACGCTGACCAGGGAGAACGCGGATGAAGACCTCGCTGGGCTGGGACGGCGAAGCCGTCATCGCAGTGGATCAGCGCGCGTTGCCGGGAGAGTACCGTCTGCTGCGGCTGGTCACGGTGGACGAACTCATCGGCGCCATCCAGTCCCTGGCCATTCGCGGGGCGCCCGCACTGGGCCTGGCCGGCGCCCTGGGAGTGGCCCTGTCCGCACTGCGGCGCACGGCCACGGGGAACGGTGTCACGGAGGCAGTGACAGCCGACGCGAGCCGTATCGCACAGGCTCGTCCGACCGCGGTCAACCTCGAGTGGGGAGTCCGTCGAGCGCTCGGCCGACTCGGCGACGGTCCGGACGCCGTACTGGCCGAGGCACTGGCGATGATCGAGGAGGACACGGCGACCAACCGTGCCGCGGCTCTGCGCGCGGCTGACCTGGTGCTGTCGCTCACGGAGAGGCGTCCGCTGCGCATCCTCACGCACTGCAACACAGGACGGCTCGCCACCGCCGCGGGCGGGACGGCGCTGGGAGCCATCCTCGAACTGGCCGAACGCGACTGTGTGGCCGAAGTGCTCGTCGACGAGACCCGGCCGCTCCTCCAGGGCAGCCGCCTGACCGCGTGGGAGCTGGGCGAGGCGGGCGTGCCCTACCGCATTTGCGTCGACTCCGCCGCGGCGGCCGCCATGGCCCGCGGGCTGGTGGACTGCGTGCTGGTGGGAGCCGACCGGATCGCCGCCAACGGCGACGTGGCGAACAAGATCGGCACCTACGGGCTCGCCGTGGCGGCCGCCCACCACGGCATTCCGTTCCTCGTCGTCGCCCCCGAATCCACCTGGGACCGGACCCTGCCCGAGGGATCGGCCATCCTCATCGAGGAACGCGACCCGGCCGAGGTCACCCACTGCGCGGGCACCGCCCTGGCACCCGTCGGCGCAGCCGTCTACAACCCGGCGTTCGACGTCACTCCCGCGAGCCTCATCACGGCGACGGTCTCCGAGGAAAGGACGGTTTCCCGTCCCCGCACGAGGGACTCCGGAACGTGACGCGGACGGAGGGCGGGTGGCTCCCGTCCCCCGGCGCGGTCCGGGGAACCCGCCCGCCGGCACCTGCGTCCATCCGTCACTTACCTGGCTTCATGGGGCTGATATGACACTTCTGATCACCTGGCCCGAATCCGGCCCGCAGACCGTTGTCCGCCGCACGTCCGAGCCCGCCGAGATCGCCGCCGCCCTCGCCCCGCTCCGGGTGCGCTACGAGCAGTGGCCCGTACGTCACGACGTGCCGGCGGACGCGGACGGCGACACCGTCCTGGCCGCGTACCGCAGCGAGATCGACAGGCTGAACGAGGAGGAGGGGTTCGTCACCGTCGACGTCGTCTCCCTGCACCCGGAAACCGCCCCCGACTGGCCGGCCCGGGCACGGGCCGCCCGCGAGAAGTTCCTCGACGAACACACCCACGACGACGATGACGAAGTGCGCTTCTTCGTCGCCGGGGCCGGGATCTTCTACCTGCACGCAACCGGCGAGGTCCATGCCGTGTACTGCGAGAAGGGCGACCTGCTGGGGGTACCGAAGGGAACCACCCACTGGTTCGACATGGGCACTCGACCCAGCTTCACCGCGATCCGCTTCTTCCACGAGGAGGACGGCTGGATCGGCAGCTTCACCGGCTCCGGCATCTCGTCCCGGTTCCCCGACTTCGACACGATCCACGCCGGCCTCACCGCGGAGCGGGAAGCGTGACCGTCACGTGCGAAGCGGACGCCGTGGTGCTCGACATCGAGGGCACCACCAGCGCCACCGCGTTCGTGACGGAGGTGCTGTACCCGTACTCGCGCCGGCGGTTCGGCGCGCTGCTGAACGAACGGAACCAGGAAGCCGACGTCCGCCGAGCGGTCGACCAGGTCCGCCGGCTGCTCGGCGACCCGCAGGCGGACATGACACGCGTCGAGACGGCTCTGCACACCTGGCTGGCCGAGGACCGCAAGGTCACGCCGCTGAAGACGCTCCAGGGCATCGCCTGGGCCGAGGGGTTCGCGCGGGGCGAGCTGGCCTCGCACTTCTACGACGACGTGGCGCCCGCCCTGCGCCAGTGGCACTCCGAGGGCGTACGGCTCCACGTGTACTCATCCGGTTCGGTGGCGGCTCAGCGCGCCTGGTTCGCCCACAGCACCAGTGGTGACCTGTCGCCCCTCATCGACGGACTGTTCGACACCGAGAACATCGGCCCCAAACAGTCCTCCGCGTCGTACCGGGCCATCAGCGAAGCCCTCACCACTCCCCCCGGCCGGACCCTGTTCCTTTCCGACCGGCCGGCCGAACTCGACGCGGCGCGGGCGGCCGGCTGGCTCACCGTGGGGGTGAGGCGTCCCGGCGAGCCGTACCACCGGCACGGCACCGGCGGCCACCCCCTGATCGAGTCGTTCGCCGATGTCCGAGTCCGCCGGACCCACGGCGAGGATGCGAGGAACCCGCGGTGACCGAACGGACGACGGGCCCCGGCACCGGCCTGGCCGAGGCCGGAGCGGTGCTGGCCCGCGAGGCAGCCCGCTTCGCCTCCTTCGGCTGGATGCGCGGCACGTCCGGCAACCTGTCGGTGGTCACGAACCGTGACCCTCTGCGCCTCGCGGTCACCGCCAGTGGCCTGGACAAGGGGGAGCTGACAGCCACCGATGTGGTTCTGGTCGACGCCGCCGGCCAGGCCGTCAGCGGCGGCAGGCCGTCGGCCGAGGCGGCGCTGCACGCCCGGGTGGTCCGGCTGACCGGTGCGGGGGCCGTGGTGCACGTCCATACCATCGCTTCGGTCGCCGTCGCGGAGCGCTGCCCCGAGGGGATCGTCTTCCGCGACCTCGAAATGCTCAAGGGCATCGGCCGGCCGACGCACGCCGGGGAAGTGGTTCTCCCGGTCATCGGGAACAGCCAGGACATGGCCGTCCTCGGCGACCGCCTGGAGGCCGCCCGTGATCCGGACATGCCGGCTGTGGTCGTGGCGGGACACGGGCTGTACGTGTGGGGCGCGGACCCCCGGCAGGCGCGGCACCACACGGAGGTCGTGGAATGGATGCTCCAGCTGCACCTCGCCCGGCGTTGAGGCGGAGTGCCGAGCGGGGCTTCACCCGCGGGTCGGCCCGGGTCGCTCGTCGGCGCGTCGCGGCATGCCGCCGCACGGCATCCGGACGGCCCGGGTGCCGGCCGCCTCGCGGTGTGCGGGGGCGCGCCACCGGGGCTGCCGGGGCTCCGGGCGGGCGGGCGCGGGCGGGATGGCGTGCTCGGCCGGTTCGCCGGGCGTGACGGTGAACGGTGCGCCGTGGTGCAGCAGTCGCAGGGGTGCGCCCCCCAGCAGGACGTAGCGTGCCGTGCCGGCGCGGATCTCGACCCGCAGCCTGCGGCCCCGGACCAGCACGGTGAACGTGAGACCGGTCAGCTGCCCGGTCAGGCGCGGCGCGAACCCCACCCCGGGCCCGTCCGGGCCGGCGCCGACGTGCTGACGCATCCCTCCCAGCCCTTGGACCAGGGCGATCCAGGTGCCCGCGAGGGAGGCGATGTGCAGCCCGTCGCGGGTGTTGTGCTCCAGGTCCTGAAGGTCCATCAGCGCGGCCTCGCTCAGGTAGTCCCAGGCCAGCCCCGCATGTCCGGTCTCGGCGGCGAGGACGGCCTGGCAGCAGGCGGAGAGGGAGGAGTCGCGGACGGTGAGGGCCTCGTAGTAGGCGAAGTTGCGGGCCTTCTCCTCGTCGGTGAAGGCGTCCGGGCAGGTCATCATGGCCAGGACCAGGTCGGCCTGCTTGACGACCTGCTTGCGGTAGAGGTCGAAGTACGGGAAGTGCAGCAGCAGCGGGTACTGCTCCGGTGCCGTCGCCTCGAAGTCCCAGCGTTGCAGGGTGGTGAAGCCCGCCGCCTGCTCGTGCACGCCGAGCCGGTCGTTGTACGGCACGGCCATGCGGGTGGCGGCGTCCCGCCAGGCGGCGGCCTCCTCGGCCGAGGCGCCGAGAACCGCCGCCGCGTCGGGGTGGCGGAGCACGCAGGCCGCGGCCGCCACGAGGTTACGGCGTGCCATCACGTTGGTGTAGAGGTTGTCGCGGGCGACCGCGCTGTACTCGTCCGGCCCGGTGACCCCGTCGATGTGGAAGACGCCCTCGGCGTCCGCGCGGCCCAGCGAGTGCCACAGCCGGGCGGTCTCCACCAGCAGCTCCAGCCCCGGCCCCCGCTCGAACTCCGCGTCCCCGGTGGCGTGCACGTACCGCACCACCGCGTCGGCGATGTCCGCGTTGACGTGGAAGGCGGCCGTGCCGGCGGGCCAGTAGGCGGAGCACTCGGCGCCGCTGATGGTCCGCCAGGGGAAGGCCGCCCCGGCCAGGCCGAGCTGGCGGGCCCGCTGCCGGGCCGGCGGCAGCGTCTCGTGCCGCCAGCGCAGCGCCGAGGCCACGGCGTGCGGAGCGGTGAAGGTGAGGACGGGCAGCACGAACGACTCCGAGTCCCAGAACGCGTGCCCGTCGTAGCCGGTGCCGGTCAGGCCCTTGGCCGGTACGGCGCGGCGCTCGGCCCGCGCGGCCGCCTGGAGCACGTGGAACAGGGCGAAGCGGACGGCCTGCTGGATCTCCCCGTCGCCGGTCACCTCGACGTCCGCCCGCGACCAGAAGTCGTCCAGGTAGGCCCGCTGTCCGGCGAGCAGGCCCTCCCACCCGGAGCTGCGGGCGGCCGCGACCGCCCCCTCCACCTGGTCCCGGACGGCGGGCAGCGACCGCTGGGCCGACCAGCCGTACGCCACGAACTTGACCAGTCTGAGCCGTTGCCCGGGGGCCAGGGTGGCGGTGACGGTGAGCCGGCTGACGTCGGGTTCGCTCCCGGCCGACCAGGAGGTGCCGTCGGGTCCCTCGACCAGGTGGTCGGCGGCGGCGCCCACCCGCTGGCCGCTGTGACCGGTGCGGTGCAGCAGGCGCAGCCGGGTGTCCCGGGCGAAGTCCTCCTCCGCGCGCAGCGGCGCGTCGATCACGGCGGCGACCCGCGGGTCGCCGGAGGTGCGGGGAAGTTCCTCGTTGGCGACCAGCTCCGACTGGACGGCCACGGTGATCGGGGAGTCGAGCGCCGCCACCTGGTACTCCACGGCGGCGACCGCCCGCTGGGTGAAGGACACCAGTCGGCGGGAGACGACGCGGACCGCGGTCCCGGCCGGGCTGATCCAGTCGACGGTCCTGCTCAGCACCCCGGTGCGGAAGTCCAGCACCCTCTCGTGCGCGACGAGTTCGCCGTAGCGCAGGTCGAACGGCTCGTCGTCGACGAGCAGCCGGACGACCTTGCCGTCGGTGACGTTGACGGCCGTCTGGCCGGACTCCGGGTAGCCGTAGCCCGCCTCGGCGTACGGCAGCGGGTGCACCTCGTGCACCCCGTTCAGGTACGCGCCCGGCAGCCCGTGCGGTTCCCCCTCGTCGAGGTTGCCCCGCCAGCCGACGTGCCCGTTGGCCAGCGCGAACACGGACTCGCTCTGGGCGAGGACGTCGAGGCTCAGCTCGGTCTCGCGCAGGCACCAGGGCTCGCAGGCGTAGGACGGGTGGGTGATCACCGGGGTTTCTCCAGCAACTGGGCGAGGCCGGTCACGGCGAGGTCCGCGCCGTGCCGGCGCAGTTGCGCCGCCCGGCCGGTCCGGTCGACGCCCACGACGGCGCCGAAGTGCCCGGCCCGGCCCGCCTCCCCACCGGCCAGGGCGTCCTCGAACACCGCGGCCGCGCCCGGATCGACGCCGAGCAGACGGGCGCCGGCGAGACAGGTGTCGGGCGCGGGCTTGCCGCGCAGGCCCCGCTCGCGCCGGGTGACGCCGTCCACGCGGGCCACCAGGAGGTCCTCGACGCCGGCCGCGGCCAGCACGTCACGGCAGTTGGCGCTGGAGGAGACGACGGCGCGCCGCAGGCCGGTGTCCCGGGCCGCCCGCAGGTAGGCGACCGAGCCCGCGTACGGCTTGACGCCCTGCTCGTGGATCATGCGGAGCAGCAGCTCGTTCCTGCGGTTGCCCACGCCGTGCCCGGTCTGCCGGTCCGGCCCGTCGTCGGGCGTGCCCTCCGGCAGCGCGATGCCGCGCGACGCGAGGAAGGCGCGGACGCCGTCCTCGCGCGGCCGGCCGTCGACGCAGTCGTCGTAGTCGCGGCCGGCGTCGAACGGTACGAAGGTGCCGCCCCGCCGGCCGGCGCGCCGCCGCAGGAACGCGTCGAACGTCTCCTTCCAGGCGGCGGCGTGCACCTCGGCGGTCCCGGTCAGCACGCCGTCGAGGCCGAAGAGGCAGGCACGGACGTGGTCGGGCAGGCCGAGCACGGCTCACCGCCCGTCCGGCGGGTACCAGCGGTGCGGCCGTACCGGCCGGTGGATGCTCTCCGGCCACCGGGATCCCGTGGACACGGCTCGGCCGGCGGCGGGTCCTTCAGCAGGGGCTCGGCGACCTCCCCGAGGCGGTCGAGCCGGCCGGCCGGGGCGGTCCGGGTGACGTCGCGCCGGTCGGGCCGGTCGTCAGTGGCTGCCATGGTCCGCTTCCCCGTCCTGGACGGAACCCACCGTCCTGCACAGCACGCTAACGGCGGCGGCGGTCCCCGGCCGTGCGGAAGTGCTCCAGGCGGGGGGCGGGCCGCCGGGCCGGGCGGGTGCGGCTCACGGCTCGTCCGCGGCGCCGAGGCCGGTGAGGGCGCCGACCGGGTCGGGGTCGGGGGTGCCCCGGGGCCACCAGTCGTCCTGGCCCGGTTCGGACTCGTAGGCGTACCACAGGGCGTCGCGGCCCAGGCGCAGCTGGACGTGGCCCTGCGGGTGGGTGAGGCGGTTGCGCCAGGGGCGGAAGGCCGGCAGGTCGGCGGCGAGGAGCAGGGGGCGGGCGCGGTCGAAGCGGCCGGCCGGCGGGTCCCAGGGCTCCTCCAGGACGGCCAGGCCGTCGGGACCGCCCTGCCGCCAGGCGGCGACGGCCCGCGCCAGCTCCGCCGGGGTACGGCCGGCCGCCGAGGCGAGCGAGGAGTACAGGGCGCGGCTGCCCGCGGTGAGGCCGGAGCCGGGGCGGGCCGCCGCGAGCCGTACCGCGTCCTGCCACAGGCTCAGCTCCGCCACCGGGTCGCGGCCGGTGCCGAGCAGGGCGTGGGCGCGGGCGGCGGCGTCGGTGGCCAGCTGGTCCAGCGCGAACGGGTCGGGGCCGCCCGGGGCGGCGGGGTAGACCGGGGGGTGCCCGGGGTGCGGGGGGACGGGCGACGGCGGCGGCAGCGGCGGGAGCGGGCCGCGGGCCAGGGCGTCGGTGGCCCGGACGCCGGGCAGCGGGGCCGGTTCCCGCTCCTGGGCGGCGCGGGCCGCGCGGGTGGCGCTGCGGCGGGAGAGCGCGTCGAGCAGCTCGCGTTCGCCCCGGCCGCGCAGCAGGAGCAGCACGAAGGGGTCGGCGTCGAGCAGGCGCGCGGTCTGGTAGCACAGGGCGGCGGCGTGCTTGCAGGGATGGCCGCGGTCGGGGCAGCTGCAGCGCGGGGCGAGGTCACCGGGGCCGGGCAGCAGCGGGACGTCGCCGTCCGCGAGCGACGGGGGCATCTCCTTGTCGAGCAGCGCGGCGATGTGGCCGGGCCGGTCGGCGGCGGCGTCCAGGAACCGCTCCCAGTCCGTGTCGTCCAGCGTGCGCAGCCGCACCTGCACGCGGTACGGCCGGGGGCGGCTGCCGCGGACGTACGCCAGGACCAGGCCCGGGGTCACCGTGATGGCGTCCACGTGGCCCTGCTGGGCGTAACCGCGCCCCCGCGCCAGCCGCCGGACGTCCAGCGCGCCCCGCTCCAGCGCGGCGATCCAGGCGGCGCCCCACCAGGTCCCGGCGAAGGCCTCCTCGCCCCCCGAGGGGCGGGGAGGGAAGGCGGGAAAGGTCCGGCGCAGGTCACCGTCGCGGTGCGGGGAGGCCATGGAGCGAGGGGTGCGGGGGGACGCGGGGGTGGGTTCGGGGGGTGTGCCGGGGGGAGGGGCGGGATGGGTCGGGTGCGGGGGCGCGCCGCCGGGGTCACCGGCCGGATACAGGGACGCGCCGCCAAGGTCACCGGCCGAGTAGAGGGACGCGCCGCCAAGGTCACCGGCCGGGCGCACCGGGGGCCCGCCACCGGGGTCACCGGCCGGGCTCGAAGGCCCGCCGCCGAGGTCACCGGCCGGGGACGTCGAGGGCCCACCGCCAAGATCACCGGCCGGGTACAGGGACGCGGCGCCACAGACACCGGCCGCGTACGGGGGTCCGGCGGTGGGCTCCACGGGTGCGCCGGCGGCAGCGGTGGGCCCGGCCGGTCGCGTTGCCCCCCTGCCGGGGTCACCGGTCGGGCGCATGGGCGCATCGCCGGAGTCAGCGGCGGGCCGCGCCGGGGGCGTGGGCACGTCACCGGGGGCTGCGGCGGGCCGGGCACGGCCCGTGGACGCAGCGCCGACGTCAGCGGCCGGACCCGGGCACACGGCGTCGGCGTCGGCGTCGGGCCGCCCCGACGTGACGGGGGATGCGGCGGGCCGGGCACGGCCCGTGGACGCAGCGCCGACGTCAGCGGCCGGACCC
>NZ_JBHMCY010000092.1:0-28021 GCF_042430725.1 Streptomyces cinereospinus
CTACCGCATGGCGTTCGTCTCGTGGAACCCGCTGGAGTGGCAGGCGGACACGAGCGCGCAGCACCACACCATCGCCGAGGCGGTGAAGTCGCGTGACGTCAAGGCCGCGTCACGCGCGCTGGCGACCCACCTGGGCCGTACCGCGCTCGTCGTCCTCTCCATGGCGTCGCCCACGTACGAGCCCGTCCGTATCCGCCGGGCTCTCGCCACCGCTTGCGGCGAGTAGGACTTCAGGTCGTCCAGCCCTTCCGCTCCTTCGCTCCGTTTCCCCCGCATCGAGCGATCACAGTCGGCCATGCCGTGGACCCGGACGGCCGTGCGAACGGTGCCGGTCGGGTCCACGGCTGGACGGGCCTCGGTCAGCCCTCGCCGGAAGCGGTCGGCCGCCCGGTCCGGAGGTCCGTCACGGACGCGTCGATCGCGGCCGGCCCGCACGCGCGGATACCCGGCCCCGTGACGCCACCTAGTCCGTGACACTCTAGCCGAGTCACCCTTTATCCGCGTATCGGTCCAGAGGTGACTTCGGGGCGCGAGGCCGGGGCGGTACTGGAGTACGAAGTGGCGACGATCTCGGAGCGGGACCCCCGGGACCGCCTCCCGCGCCGGTCGGCAACCAGGATGAAGGCGCACCCGAAGACGGCCCAGACCGTCAGGACCAAGGCGGGGAAGCCGGCACCCGCCCCGTCGAAGAAGCCGTTGGCGCGCAGGAGGCTGCCCGAGGCGCCCGGGGGGAGGAGTTGGCCGATCGCGGCCCATCCGTCGGGGAGCCAGTGCGGGCCGGTGGCCAGGCCCGAGAGGGGGTTGCCCAGCAGCATCACGAGGGTGCTGCCGAGGGCGAAGCCGGTGATGCCGAGGAGGGCCTGCAGGCCGAGGAGGGTCGTGGACAGGGCCGTCATGCCGAGGATGACGCCGAGGGCGGTGAGCCCGTAGTTGCCGTCGATGGAGTGCGTGCCGAACTGGAGGACGGCGGCGATGGCCGCTCCTGCCACGACGGAGAACAGCACGGCTCCGGACAGCCGGATCCGCAGCCCGCGGTGGCCGGGGAAGACGCTGCCGAGTATCACGGCGGGGAAGATCCCGCCGAAGATCATGGGCATCAGGGCCGCGGTCAGCCCGGCGCCCCGGGGGTCGTCGTCAGTGAACGGCACCAGGTCGTGGACGGCGAGCCGCGTCCTGTTCTGTGCGGCGACGACCTCGCCCAGCGCGTTGAGAGCGCTGGCGGCCGAGGGGCCTCCGGCGGTGGCGGTGTAGAGGTCGACGCCCTGAGCCGTGACCGCCAGGCCGCCCGAGATGTCCCCCTCCTTGACGGCCGCCTCGACGGCGTCGGCAGTCTCGTAGTGGCGGACGTCCCACTCGGGGCCGTCGGCGTTCTCCCGGAGCGCCTCGACCGCCTGCGGAGAACCGGTGATCCCCACGGGTACGTGGTGCGGACCGCTGTGCAGCGAAGGCAGGGCGAAGGCGCACAGCATCGCGGTGATGAGGGCCGCCAGTCCGACGACGACCATGGTCAGCTTGCGTCCCGTACCGGACGGGGTGGAGTGGCTGGACACAGGAATCCCTTGTGTGATCGATGACGCACGGTGGCCGGCCCATCGTCGGCCGGGGTGAGGAAGAGGACCGGTCCGGCACCCAGAGCCGGGGCGCTGCGCCGCCCCGGTGCCGGGCCGGGACCTCGACCGGCGGCGGGCCGGGCCCGCACTCCGTCAGGCGCGGGCCGACGCCGCGGCGATGATCCAGTTCCTGAACTCGACGGCGTAGTGCCGGAGGTGGTGCTCCAGCACCACTTCGGGGGCCGAGGCCGGCACGTAGAACGTCAGGCTGGCGGTGAAGCCGTCGGCGGTGTCGCCGAACTGGGTCAGCGCCCGCCCGACGACGGTGCCGTCCTCCAGGAAGAGGTTCGAGGACATCTTGTGCGGAAACTCCGACTCCGGCAGCAGTTCCTCCGCGTCGGCGGCCCAGGCCATCGCGTCGGTGCCCCAGCCGCCCATGAAGAAGGAGCAGACGTGGGGGCCGATGTTCTCCACCACGTTGAAGGCACCGTCGGCCCCGGGGGCCATCGCGTAGTGCTCGGGGTGTGCCGCGAGAAGCGCGGTCTCGTCGCCGGCGAAGGCGCGTTCCATCCAGGCGAGGAACTCGCCCGAGGAGATGCCCTGTGCCGACAGCACCGTCGTCCCTCCCCGGAAGGCGCCGCCGGAGGCCCGCGCGCTGTCCCGCAGGAAGGCGTTGCCCTCCTCGATGTCCGCGGCCAGGAGGTCGAGCAGACCCTTGCGCCCCAGCCGGGTCCGGAACCGCTCCAGGGCTCGACGGGCGTAGAACAGCTCGAAGTCGTCCACGGACCCGGGCCCGGTGGGCCCCGAGGTGAGCCTGACGGTCACGGGCTGCGACGTCCGGTCGGTGGTCATGCTTGACGCACTCCTAGAATGTGAATGTGAGTTCGCGTTCGCGTTTTAGGGTACCCAGAGGAGTGCGTCCGTTGTCAAAAGAACTTGTGGTGAGCGGCGTGGGTAGCATGCGGGGCATGACCGACGAGCCGGACCGACCCGCCCACTACCGGGAACCCCGGCAGGCGCGCAGTGCCGCGACGCTCGCTCGCATCCTGCGGGCGGCCGAGGAACTCGCCTCCTCGGCCGGTCTGGAGGACATGACGATGACCGGCGTCGCGGAACGCGCCGATGTCTCGGTCGGCACGATCTACCGCCGCTTCGAGGACAAGGAGCAGCTGATCACCGCCCTGGCGGAGCGGATGCTGGAGCGGCGCGAGGAGTATGTGGCCGAGCAGTTGGAGAAGGCCGAGCCGTCGCTCGCGGGCGTCGTCGACGCCTACGCGCACGCCTTGCTGGAGTCATTCGCCGACAGCGGCAACCTCTTTCCCGAGCTGCTGCGCGCACGGACGGGCGCCGGCGTGGAGCGCGGGGCGCGGACCATCACCGAGATCCACCGCCTCCTGCTCGCGGCGGCGGCCCCCTACGCCCACCAGATCCGACGCTCCGACCCGGAGAGGGCCCTGGACGCGGCGGCCCGCGCCCTGCTCGGAGCCTGCTTCCACAACTCGGTGCGCCCCGACTCCGCCACCGGTGCGGCGGCCCAGCGCCGGTACGCCGACGAACTCGGCGACATGGCGACGGCCTACCTGCTCACCCCCGACCGCCGCCGCACCACCGACGGCTGAGCCGCACGCGCCGCCGGGGCGTTCAGCGCGTCGGCGCCGTCCGACGACGTCCCCTATCCCGGCGCCGCAGCCGGTCAGGAGGGCGAGGGGCTCGCACGTGCCGTACCACCGGCGGACGAGGGACCTCCCCACGCCGTGGTGGGTGGCCCCTACGAGAGCCCGGCCGTGGGGCTCGGGCGGTGCGACCGCTTCTCGGCGGTACCGGGCGGCGGCCCTCCCGGCGCGCGAGGTGCTCCCCCGGGACGGTGATCGTGCACAGGGTTTCGGGACAGGGCTCCGGCGGCGTGCGTGATCGCTCTGCTCGTCCGCGACCGCGGCGGCGGCGGCCGATGAACGGTGTGTCAGATGTGCGGGGTGCGCACCCGCGTGGCCGGCCGGCCGGGGTGCTCGACGCGTCGCGGTTCCGGCAGGGCGGGCCAGTAGTGCTCCGTGAACAGGCGGGCCACCAACGCGCCCCGGCTGGAGACGCGGGTCTTGGCGAAGACGGTCTTGAGGTGGTCCCGGACGGTGTGCGGGGAGATGAACAGCGCGGCGGCGATCTCGGCGGTGGTCGTGCCGCGTGCGACGAGCTGGGTGATCTGGAGTTCCCGGGGGGTGAGGCCGTAGGCCTCGGCGACCAGGACCGCCAGGTCGGCGGGGGTGGCGGGTTCGATGACGAGGGCCACGGGGCCGGGCCGGCCGCCGGGGCCGGTGAGGGAGGAGGCATGGCAGTTGAGCCAGCGGCCGTCAGAGGTGCGGATGCGCACGCGGGTGTTGCCGCTGTGGTCGCGGCCGTCGGCGACGGCCCGTGCCTGCAGGGCCGTGCCGATCACCCAGATGGGCAGCCTCAGCCCCAGCGGTGAGGGGAAGGACGGCCCGTCCGGCAGCGCCGCGAGGTGCTGACGTGCCTCGTCGTTGACCGAGACGGCTTCGCCCGACGCGTCGAAGAGGATCAGGCCGGGCGCGGGCGAGTCGGTGCGGGGCACGGACCGGGGCGGCCGGGCGAACCCGCGCAGCCGCGCGGCCAGCGGGCGGGACAGCCCGGCGAGGAGCGTGATCTCGTCCGGGCGGAACGCCTCGGTGGTGCGGAACAGGCTCACCAGCCCCCACGGCCGGTCCGAGATCCGCAGGACGGCGCGCAGTTCGTCGTGCACGCCCTGGCCGAGCAGCAGGCGCCGGAAGCGGGCACTGCGGGCGGGCAGATCACCCGTGGCCGCCCGCAGCCCGGCCGCCGGTACGGGCGTGCGGGCCAGCTCGCGGAACGGGACGACGTTCTCCTCCAGCAGCTCGCTCTCCCAGTAGGCGGCGCAGTCCTCGCCGGAGCCGAGGTTCTCCACCACCATCGGTGCCGTGATCAGGCCGGTCTCCGGGTCGGCGGCCGTCCACACGGCCGACTGGAACGGCACACACCGCCGCAACTCGGCCGAGGCCCGGTGGAACAGGTCGACCGCGTCCACGGCGCGTTCGACAGCACGTGCGACGGCCGACGGCACCGGCCGGCATGGATCAGTCATGCGTCCCCCTCACGAGATGAGCCTGTCCTGCCCCCTGCACGGTGCCAACCCCCCGTTTTGGGGGGGCATTCCGGAGCGGTCACCTGCCGCGGGGGATGGGGTCGCGGGACGGCGTCGGCGAAGGTCGTTGCCACAGGACCACCGGAGAGGAAGATCATGGACATCGCGATCGTCGGAGGGGGCGCGGCGGCGGTCGGCCTGCTGGACGCGCTGGCCGCTACGGCGGACGAGACCCCCGTGCGGGACGGGACCGGCACGGTCACGGTCTTCGAGCCGTCGCCCCAGCTGTGGCGGGGCCGGCCCTACGGTCCGGACCTGGACACGGTGCTGGTCAATACGCCCCCCGCGCTCATGTCGATCCGCGACGGCGACTTCGGCCACTATGCGCGGTGGCTGGGCGCACGGGCCGCCGAGCACGTCGACGTCATGCTGGGGCAGCCGCTGGTGCCGCGCGCGCTCTACGGCGAGTACCTGGCGCACACCGCCGAGAAGGCCGTGGCCCGCCTCGGCGAGCGGGGCCGGCTCGTGCGCGTGGTGCCCGCCCGCGTCACCGGGGCCGTCGCCCGCGGCTCCCGTCTCGTGCTGCGCACCCACGACGGGCAGGACCACGAGGCCACCCACGTGGCGCTGTGCGTGGGCGGCGGAACTCCGCCGGATCCGTACGGCCTCGCCGGCGGCCCGGGCTACACGGGCGACCCCTATCCGCTGGCCGACACGCTCGAACACGTCCCGGCCGAGGGCGAGGTGGCGATCGTCGGCAGCGGCCTGACCGCCGTCGACGTCGTCGTGTCGCTCGCCGCGCGCGGGCACCGGGGGCCGGTCACGCTCGTGTCGCGCAGCGGAGTGCTGCCGTACGTCTGGCAGCGCCCGGACGGCCGGCGGCCGCGGCAGGTGACCGCCGCGCGGGTGGCGGAGCTGCACCGGACCCGGGGGAGCGTCACGTTCGGCGATCTCGTCGGGCTGCTGCGGGCGGAACTGGCGGAGGCGGGCGAGGACTTCGACGAGCTCGCGGCCGAGCTGCGGGGCACCGGGAGCGCGGACCCGCTGGAGCGGCTCCGGCGGCAGATCGCCGCAGTCGACGACCCCCGGATCGGCCGCCGCGTCCTGCAAGAGACGGCGCACAGCGTCGGCCCGTACGCGTGGCGGCTGCTGCCCGAGTCGGACCGGGCGTGGCTGCGGCGCCACCTGCGCACCGTCACCAGTGTGGTCTCGCCCATGGTTCCGGTGAACGCCTCCGTCCTGCTGCGGCTGCTGGACTCCGGTCAGCTCACCGTCGTCGCCGGCGTCGACGCCGTCGAGCGCGTGGACGGGCGGTTCCGCATCCGGTACGGCGGCGGCGAGCGCACGGCGCAGACCGTCGTCAACGCCGTGAATGCGCCGCCGCAGGCGGTCCCGGCCCGCGCCCGGGACCTGGTCCGGTCCCTGACGGGCGCCGGCCTGGCCACGCTCCACCCGTCCGGCGGCCTGGTCCCCGCCGATCCGCGCGTGCACGTGGTCGGCGACCTGACCGGCGGCGGCTCGTACGTCACGTCGAGCATCGCGGGTGTCGCCGCCCTGGCCGGCCGTGCCGCCAAGGCCGCTCCCCTCGGCCTGACCGGCCCGGCGGCGCGGGGCTGCCGGGCCGGAGGTCTGCCGGGGGAAGGCGCCCGGCCCGCGTGTGCCGTGCCCGTCGGGCGCCCTCCCCCGCCTCGCCCGCCGGCGTGCCCGGCCGGGCGGCGGCCGGGCGGCGGCCGGGCGGTGTCAGGGGTTCGTGGATCCGCACAACGCGCGGCCGTACAGCGTCCGGAGCGCGTCGTCGACCGGGTGGTGCCGCGGGACGCCCGCGGAGTCCAGCTCGTTCCACCTCATGAGGTTGACCGCGACGGACATCTGGCGCCGGCCGTCGGCCCGGGTCAGGGACATCGTCCCGGCTCCCCAGACCGTGCCGTCGTGGCCCCAGAAGGTGCCGCAGTCCGGGACCGTGACCTTGTGCAGGCCGAGGCCGTACTCGATCGTCGATCCGTCCAGGGCGCGCACCGGGAGCGTGCGCTGCATCTGCGCCAGGGACGCCTCGCCGACGAGCCGGCCGGCGAGCAGTGCGGCGTAGAAGCGGTTGAGGTCCGGCATGGTCGAGACCAGGGCCGCCCCGGTGCCGGCCCAGGACATGTCGTAGACGCTGTAGTCGCGCGGTGGGTCGATCAGGCCGTGCAGCGCCTCGTACATCCGCGCGTGGGGTCCCGTGACGCGCGGTCCGGACGGGAAGCCGGTGTGCCGGAGTCCGGCGCGCTCGACGACGTCGCGGGTGATGTACCGCTCGGCGGGCGTTCCGGTCACCTCTTCCAGCAGCTCGCCCAGCAGGAGGTAGTTGACGTTGGAGTAGACGCCGGCCGGGCTCCCGGGCTCGCCGGCCGGAGGGGCCGCGAGGCCCGTGCGGATCAGCTCGGCGGCGGTGAACCGGCGGAACCGGTTGTCGTCCAGGCTGTCCGGCCGCGGGGGGACCTCCCGCAGCGAGGGGAACGCGTAGCGGATGTGGTCGGGGATGCCGCTGGTGTGGTTGAGCAGCATCCGTACCGTGATCCTGCGGCCGCGCTCCCCCGGCACCAGGTGCGGGAGATAGGTACCGATCGGTGTGTCGAGGCCGATCCGGCCCTGCTCGACCTGCCGCATGACGGCGACGGCGGTGAAGGTCTTCGTGACGCTGCCGACGCGGTGCCGCAGGGCGGGCGTGACGGGGCGGCCGGTGGTGACGTCGGCGACCCCGGAGGCGCCGCGCCAGGTCCGGCCGGCGTCCCGCACCTCGGCGAACACGCCCGGCACGCCCGCGCGGTGGACGCCGTCGACGGCGGCCGTCAGCTGTGCGGGGCCGACGCCGGCCGGGCGAGTGGTGGTGCCGCCGGCCGGTACGGGCCTCGTTCCCTCGGGCGCGGGGGCCGCCGCCACCGTGCCCGTGCACATGCTCAGCGCGGCGGCGCCCGCGCACAGGGCCAGTCGGATTCTCAAGACGGTACGTCCTCTCACGGTCGGTGAGTGCGGGTGTGTCAGGAGCACGTCCGCAAGCCGGCGCGGACGCCTCGCGTCAGCGGTGTCCACGGCGGTACGGACGCCGGGAGAGCCGGTGCCCGGGTGCCGTTCCCAGCAGCCGTCCACCGACTTTCGGAACGTGTTCCGAAAGTAGCATCCGGAGCGCCCGCAGGGAACACCCGGCGGCGGGCCCCACCCCGTCTCGCGGCGCCGGAGGGCGGCGCGGCATGATGGGGTGATGCCGCGACCGCCCGCTCCGCACGGCCGCACCGGCCGGCCCCCCGTGACCTCCCGCGCGCAGATCCTGGCCGCGGCCCGGCTGCTCATCGACCGGGACGGCTGGGAGAAGCTGACGATCCGCCGGCTGGCCGCCGAACTCGGCATCGGGGCGACCACGCTCTACCACCACATCCGCGACAAGGACGACCTGCTGACCCTCCTGCTCGACCAGCACGTCGGCCAGATCGAACGCCCGGAGCTGCCCCGCGCGCCGCGGGACCGCATCGTCGCCGCCGCCACCGCCATGCACGACGCACTCGCCGCCTGGCCGTGGGCCGCGGAGGTCCTCACCGCGGACGGTTTCGTGGGCCTGCTCGACGAGTCGGCGCTGTGGATGGTCGAGGCCATCGTGGCCGGGGCCGACGACCACGGCTGCACGCCGGAGGAAGCCGTCCGCGTCTTCCGCAGCGTCTGGTACTACACCGTCGGCGAGGTCCTCGTCCGGGCGCACTCGCCCCACCGGCGGGCCGACGACCGGCACCCCGCCTTCCGCACGGCCTTCGACGCCTCCCGGGTCCCCCACCTGGCCGCCATCGGCGAGCGGTGGCCGGTGCTGGCCGGACGGGACACCTACGCCCAGGGGCTGCGCGCCCTGGTCGACGGGCTGCTCGCCCAGGCCGCGGGGGCGACCGCGCACGACACGCCCTGAGCGCACTCCGGCAGCCGGCCGGGAGCCCCGGCGGCCCGCACCCCGCCCGCGGCGTCCGCCACCGGCGTCGCGGACGTCACCCGGGTTTTTCGGGGAGGGCGGCGGGCACCCGGCGGGCATGCACCAGAGTCGCGCCCCCCTCGTGGACAGCTCCCTCGCCCTCCTCGCCAAGGGGTACGCCTGGCTCCCCGACCGCCGGCGCCGCACCGCCCACCCGGTCGTGCGGGCCCGGCTCATGGGGCGGCACACCGTCGCCCTGCACGGGCCGGAAGCGGTGCGGTTCTTCTCCGACGAACGGCACGTGGAGCGCCGGACGGCGCTTCCCGGACCGGTGCTGAGCACGCTGTTCGGGCACGGGGCCGTGCACACCCTGGACGGGGAACCGCATCGCGTACGCAAGCAGCTGTTCCTGTCCCTGCTCACCGGCGCGGAGGCGGTCGCGGGCCTGGAACGCCGCGTGACCGCGGCGTGGGACGAGGCCGTGGCGTCGTGGCCCGGGCGCCCGTCGGTCGTGCTGTTCGACGAGGCGGGCACCGTGCTCACCCGAGGGGTCTGCCACTGGGCCGGCATCCCCCTGGACGACGCCGGCCCGGTGGCCCGGGACCTGGTCGCCCTGGTCGACGGCGTCGCCACGCCGGGCCCGCGCCACTGGCGGGCCCGCCGCGCCCGGGACCGGCGCGAGGCCTGGCTGGGACGCATGGTGGAGGACGTACGGGCGGGGGCCGCCACCGCACCGGCCGGATCGGCGCTGGACGTGGTCGCCCGGCACCGGGACGCCGACGGCCGGCTCCTGGACCCGCACACCGCCGCGGTCGAACTGCTCAACGTCATCCGCCCCACGGTCGCGGTCTGCTGGTTCGTCGCCTACGCCGGTCACGCGCTGCATCGCGGGCCCGGCATCAAGAAGCGGCTGGCCGAGAGCGACGACGCCGCGTACGCCGTCGCCTTCGCGCACGAGCTGCGGCGCTTCTACCCCTTCGCCCCCTTCCTCGGCGGCCGGGCCGTGACCGACCTCGCGTGGCGGGGAGAGCCGATCCCGGCCGGCGCGCTGGTCCTGCTCGACCTGTACGGGCAGAACCACGATCCCGAGCTGTGGGACGAGCCGTACCGCTTCGACCCGCACCGCTTCCTGAAGCGGCCGCCCGGCCGGGACGAACTCGTGCCGCAGGGCGGGGGCGACCGCGCCGCCGGGCACCGCTGCCCCGGCGAGGACGTCACGATCGCGCTGCTGCGCAGCCTCGGGCCCCGGCTGGCCCGGCTGGAGTACCGGGTGCCCGAGCAGGATCTGCGGATCCCGCTCAACCGCGTGCCCTCCCGCGTGCGCAGCGGGATGGTCATCGAGTCCGTCCGCGTGCCCGCGCTCGTCGGCGCGGACGTACGGGCGGAGGCCTGACGCACCGCCGGCCGCTGCCCGGCGGAACACACCGGCCCGGCGGTCGGCCCGGCAGACCGCCGGCGCCGTCCCCGTCGCGGTGGTCAGCCGCACGCGCTGTCCGTGGCCGCAGTGGTCACCCCCTGGTGCCGGTGGTGCGCCCGGTCAGTGGTGCTCCTGGTGCTCCAGCACCAGGAGCGCGACGTCGTCGACGCGCTGCCCGGTGGTGGCGGCCTGCCCCAGCAGGACGTCGATGAGCCGGTCCAAGTCCCGGTCGTCGGCGTCGGCGAGGCGGCGGGCGAGGCGCTCGATGGAGTCGTCGATGTCGGCGCCCGGGGTCTCGACCAGGCCGTCGGTGTAGAAGGCGAGCAGCGTCCCGGCCGTGAGCGGGATCTCGGTCACGGGGAAGTCGGCGTCGGGGTCGATGCCCAGCAGCGGCCCGGGCGGGACGGCGAGGGGGTGCGCGCCCCGGCCGGGGAGGCGCAGCAGGGGCGGCGGGTGGCCGGCGCTGGCGAGGGTGACGCGGCCCCGGGTGAAGTCGAGGTGGGCGTAGAGGCAGCTGGAGAACAGATCGGGCCCGAGGTCGACGAGGAGCCGGTTGGTCCGGTGGAGCACCTGGTCGGGAGCGGTGCCGAGGGTCGCGTGGGCGTGCACACCGGTGCGCACCTGTCCCATCAGCGCGGCGGCGGCGACGTTGTGGCCCTGGACGTCGCCGATGACCGCCGCGGCCGCGGTGTCGCCGAGCCGGATCAGGTCGTAGAAGTCTCCCCCGATGTCCATGCCGCGGGTGGCGGGCAGGTAGCGGGCGGCGACCCGCAGGCCGGCGACCGCGGGCAGGCCGCGCGGGAGCAGCGCCTGTTGCAGGCCGTGGGCGAGCTCGTGCTTGGTGTCGTACAGGCGGGCCCGGTCGAAGGCCTGGGCGACGAGCCCGGCGAGCGAGGTCATGACAGCGCGTTCCTCGGCCGGGAACTCGTGCGGGCTGTCGTAGGACAGGACGCAGATGCCGACGGGCCGGCCGGAGATGATCAGCGGCAGGAAGGCCCAGGCCTTCTTCCCGCTGACCGGGGCCGCTTCGGGGTAGCTGCGCCGCATCTCCTCCGGGTCGGCGAAGAACGCCGGGACGCCGGTGGCGAGGACGTTGCCGGCCGGGGTGACCAGGGTGTCGAGCGCGAGGCCGTTGAGATGGGCGATGGTGCGGGCGGAGTAGCCCCGGTGGCCGGTGATCCGCAGCCGGCCGGCCTCGGCGACGGACAGGATCAGTCCCTGGGCGCCGAAGGCGGGCATGATCTGGTCGGCGACGAGGTCCACGACGTCCTGGACGCCGACGACCTCGGTGAGCGCGGCGGCCAGGTGCGTGAGCTGGTACAGCCGGCCGGCCCGGGCCGGGGTCGCGGCGGGCGTGGTCAGGCGGGGCGCCGGTACGGGCGGGGGGCGCCCGCCGGTGGCCACGATCCGGACGCTGATGCCGCCGGCGTCCGGGTACAGGTGGATCTCCAGCCACCGGTCCGGCGGGCGGCAGGCGGGGAACGACACGGGCTCCCGGCTGATCAGCGCGGCGCAGTAGCTGTCCTCGTAGGTGGGGTCGTCCAGCCAGCGCAGGGACTGCCACGGCCGGGTGCCCAGCAGCTCGCCGGCCTCACGGCCGAGCAGCTCGCAGGCGCTGGAGCTGAGGTAGGTGAAGCGTCCGTCCAGGTCCAGCGCGCAGCTTCCGCCGGGCAGCCGCTCGACGAAGTCGGCGACGGCCGTCGCCCGGCCGGCGGATCCGGGGCGGGTTCCGGCGAGGGCGACGCGCGGCTGCTCGCGGCGGGCGGGCGCACGCCCCCGTTCGGCCGTCTCCTCCAGCAGCCGGGCCAGGCTCCGGCAGCAGGACGTGACGGTGCCCTGCTCCTGCCGGGTCATGTACGGCGGGCGGGTGGCCGGCCACATCAGCACCAGGGACCCCCACATGCGTACGCCGGTGACCGGCGCGGCGACCATCGCCAGCGGGTAGGGAAGCGCCATCGCGACGCGCGGGTAGGAGCGGGCCATGTCCTCCTGACTGCCCACCCACACCATGCGGTGGTTGCGGACGGAGTCGGCCACGGGTGCCGGGGCGGCGAGCGGCACCGTCTCCCACGGTGCGGCGAACTCGGCCGGCAGCCCGCACAGCAGGTCCAGGCTGAGCAGCCGCTCGTCCGGTGCGAGCAGGTACAGCGCGCCGATGCACGCGCCGGTCCGGCGCACCGTCTCCGTGAACGCGACGTCCAGCGGATCGGCGTCCGGGGCCGGATCGCCCGTACCGGTCATGCCGTCTGCTCCCCTCGGGGCACGGCGCACGGACGCCGCCACACACACCCGAGCTCGCCCATATGAGGACGTTACGCCCATGAGGGACGGTCGGCACGCGGTCCGCCGTGCGGTACGGCCCCGAGGCCGTGGGGTACGTCCGGTGGCCGCCCGGTGGTCACCCGGTGAGCGGCGTGCTCGGGGGCGGACGGCCGGGGACCCGCCGCCCCCTGCCGTTTCCGCGATCCGCACGGCGGGCACTCGCCCGCCGTGGTGGCGTACGGAGCACGGCGGCGGGCGCCGGTGACGGGCGGATGAGCCGGGTCCCCGGCACAGCCGCGCGGCGGCGGCTGCGCTTCGACGGCTGGATCGCCGGCCTCGGCACCTCCTCCGGGACGCGTGTCGTGCTCGGGCACTGGCAGAGGTCACCGTTCGGACGGTTCAGCGACGTGATGCTGGAGCGGGCCGACGGCGAACGGCTGCTGCTGGCCCCCACCACCGGGACGGCGGCCTTCGTCAGCGGCACCTACACCTTCGACACGGTGTCCGTCGTGCCCGTCGGCGTACGCGTCACCGACGACACCTGGTCCGTCGCCGCCGGACCGCTCGACCTGCGCTTCACCACCGGCCGGCGCGGGCTCCTGGGCATCGCGCTGTGCGCCGTGCCCGGCCCGCTGGCCCGCCGGCCGGCCTGGAGCGCGCTGACGGACCGCCCGGCCGGTGTGCTGCTGCCGGGCGTGCGGACGCGGGGCAGTGCCGGTGCGGGGCGCCGCGAGTGGTACGGCGCCCGGGACCTGCGGCCGGTCTCCGCGCTGTCGGCCACCCTGGAGGGGCACGGCCTCGGCGCGCTGGCGCCCGTCGAGCCGCCGGTGCGCTTCGGGTTCGGTTCCGTGCCGCGCACGCCCGCCGTCACCCGGGTGACGACCACGGTGGAACTCGGCCCGCCCTGAGGTGCGCCGCCGGCCGGCGTGACGATCGCCACGCCGGGCGCTTCGGCATCAGGGTCCCGATGCCGGGTAGTCCGAAGATGAACCGATCTGCCGGAGAAGGGACGGACGGCGCCGTGATGATGTCTCACACACTCGACCAGGATGCGCTCGTCATCACGGTGCACGACGACCCGGGCGTCGACAGGAGGGCGGCCCTGCTCGCCGAGATCGGCGACCTGGTGCAGGGGTACCGGCCGGCCTCGGTCGTCGTCGTCCTCGACGAGTCCGCGGCGACCGAGGCCGCGCTCAGCGTGGTGCTGCGCGCCCACCGGCTGTGCAGCCGCCTCGGCCTGGTGATGTCCGTGGCCACCCGCAGCGCGCCCGCCCGGCGCCGGCTGGAGGCCGACGCCGACACCCGGGGCGTCCGGCTGGTGATCCACGCGCGCGCCGACACCGCGATAGCCACGGCCACCGCCCTGACCGCGGCGGCGTGAGGACCGGGCGCTCCCCGCGCCCTCCGGCCCCACCCGTACGCCCCTCGGTTCCGTACGCCTTCCAGTGCCGTACGCTCGCGGCCCGGTACGCCCTCGGCCCCGCACGCCCTCCGCCTCGTAGTCGAAGCCGCCGCGCCCGTCGGACCGCACCGCACGGACCGCGTCGAAGCCGTCCGCCGAGGACGGCTCGCGCAGCCGCTCGAACGCGGCCGGGACGCCGGCGTCCGGGACCCGCTCGCGGCTCCTCGCGGGCGGCGTCGCGGCGCAGTGGACCGCCACGTCCGGCGGGGACCGGAGCGAGCGCCGGGCCCGTCCACCCTCAAGCCGTGGCCGGGCGACGTGATCCTCTTCCGCCGCGCCGCGGGCGAGTCGCCCTCGGCCAAGGGCACGCCGGTCACTGTCGTCGCCGGCCGCGGCGGCTTCCCACGCGCCGGACGCTCGCCGCCCGCCGGACGGTGCGCGCGTTCGCGGCCGCCAGGGCCGAGGCGCCGGCGGGGCGGGTGGCCGCGTGGTCCCGTCAGAGCAGCTGGTCGAGGGTGAACGGCAGGGAGCGCAGGCGGCGGCCGGTGGCGTGGTGGATCGCGTTGCCGATGGCGGCCGCCATGCCGACCAGGCCGATCTCCCCGACGCCCTTGGTGCCGATCTCGGTGGCGCGGTCGGGTTCGCCGCAGAAGACGACGTCCATGTCGGGGATGTCGGCGTTGACGGGCATCAGGTGGTCGCCGAAGGTCGCGTTGGCGATCCGGTGAGGCCCAGGTGGTCGCGCAGGGCGCCGAGGAGTGTCACACGCGCGTCGAACCGCAGGCGGCAGGCGTCGCCGTTCACGTGCAGGGTGACCTCCACGCCGGGCAGTTCCGGTGTCGCCGCGGCGGGGCGCGCCGGGGTCTCGACATGCTTCATGGCGCCTCGATTCGACGTCCCCTGTCGAGGGCGACGGGAAGAAGGGGGGAAGCGGCAAAAGGGACACGGGACAGGTCGGTGGAAGTCCGCGGCCGGCATCCGGCCGGGCGGCATCTGTCGATCCTGGAACCGGATCGGGGGGCTCGCCACGTGTGGCGCCCCCGGTGCCGCTCACCGCCGAACGGCCGGTGAACTGCACGCCGGGCGGGGCGCGTTCCTCAACGGCGGGCGCGGGAGCGGGCGTAGGACCGGGCGATCGGCTCGGCGCTCAGCCCGTGGAGCACGATGCTGAACAGGACGGTCATCACCATCAGCCGGGCGACGAAGTCCCCCTGCCGCGCCGGGAGGTCGATGACCGCGAGCGACCCGAACACGATCGACGTCACGCCTGACCGCTACGGCGAGCACGGCGCCCCGCCCTTCCACGCTGCGTTTTCCGGTTCGCGGAGAGCCTAGGACACGTGATCCACCTCGCAGCTCCGCCACACAGGCCGGCGTCCGTGGGCCGCCGCGCGGCACCCGGGGAGCGGCGGGACACTGAGCGCATGGCACAGCACGCCTCGCGTTACGGCGAGGGGGTGTTCCGGCCGGAGGACCGGGGCGAGGACGACCGGATCGACCTCGGGGCGCTCGCGTACGACACCGTCACGATGGACCGGCTGCGGCACCTGGGCGCCGGCCCCGGGTGGCGGTGTCTCGACGTGGGGGCCGGGACGGGCAGTGTGGCCCGGCGGCTGCTGCGGGAGGCGGGCGTGGCGGAGGTGGTGGCGGCGGACCGGGACGTCCGGTTCCTGGCCGCCGGTCCGGTACCGGGGCTGACGCCGTACGAGGCCGACGTCACGTCCGAGGCGTTCGCGCCGGGCCGCTTCGACCTGGTGCACGCGCGGTTCGTGCTGATGCACCTGCCCGAGCGGGAACGCGTGCTGGCCCGGCTGGCGGGCCTGCTGGTGCCGGGCGGGACGCTGGTCGTCAGCGACGCCGTGGACCTGACGACCGCGTACGCCCCGGACGGTCCGTACGCGGCCGCGATGCGGGCGATGTGGCAGGGTCTGCGGGACACGATCGGCACGGACGTCACGTGGGTCCCGCGCTGCCCCCAACTGCTCGCGGGCGCCGGGCTGGAGTCCGTCGCCGCCGAGATCCATGTCCCGCCGCTGGAGCCCGGCAGCCCGATCGGCCGGTTCTGGGCCGAGACCTGGCGGCGGGCACGGGCGGCGATGGTGGCGACGGGGCTGGTGGACGACGCCGGCGTGGACGCGGCCCTGCGCTGCCTCGACGGCCCCGGCTTCGCCGGGCTGTCCCCCGGGATGCTGACGGCGTGGGGGCGGGCGGCGCGGTGACGGCGCGTGGCCGCCCGAGATGCGGTACCGCCGTGTCCGTGGACGATGAAGAGAGCGTGACAGGGCGGGGACAGGACGCGGGGGGCCGGGCAGAAGGGCAGGACACCTCGTGGACGGCACGGCTGTGAACGCGGGTGCGGGGCAGGCCACCGATCCGGTCGACCAGGCCCGGCAGGACCTGGTCTCGACCGGGGTGAGTCTGCTGCCCGGCCCCGCGGTGTGGGCGCATCTCGGGACGGACGCCACCGGGTGGACGCGGTTCGCCCGCCACTGGGCGGATCTCGCGTCGGACCGCTACGCCTCCGCGCGCGGCACACGGCGGCTGCGCCGCTACGGCCGGTTCCGCCTGGCCGCCGCCACCGGGGAACTGACCCCCCTGCCGCACCGGCCGTTCGTGCAACCGCAGGCGAGCAACCCGCTGTACGTGCGGGTCGACCGCCATTTCGAGCCGCTGACGCCGGCCTGCGCGTCCGATCCGGTGCTGCACGGGCTGCTGCGGCTGCTGGGCCGGATGGCGACGGCGCTGGACGACGTCGCCGTGTGGGAGGCGCAGGTGCACCCCTTCCGCGTGGTCGCGCAGGCCGGTGACGCCGGGGAGCCCACGCCCGAGGGACTGCACCACGACGGCGTCACCCTGGTGTCCTCGCTCCTGGTGGACCGGTGCAACGTCAGCGGCGGGTGCAGCTCGGTGCTGGACACCGACGGCACCGAGCTGCTGGACGTGACGCTGAGCGAACCGGGCAGCCTGCTGGTGGGCGACGACCGCCGCACCGTGCACGGGGTCTCCCCGGTCCGCGCCCGCGACGGCGACCGGCCGGCCTGGCGCGACGTACTGGTGGCCACCCTGGTCCCCCTGGCGGGCTAGGCCGCGTCTTCGCGGCCTTGGCCGATGGCGGGATTCGGCCAGGTTCGGCGAGGGAGAGGTGAACTTCCCCTTCACACGGTCCTGTTCGGGGCCGAGCGCCAGTACGTTTGCCTCACGCACAACGAGTCACCGGGCGGGGGGTCCGATGCTTTCGTGGGCCGAGGGCGCGCTGTACGGCGCCGGCGGCGGGTTCGTCGTCGAGGCCGTCGTGACGTTCGGGCGCCTGCCCGCCTGGCAGCAGACGCGGCATGCGGCGAGGGTGTCCGGCGAGGCGTTGCCGCGGCTCGGCACGTACGTCGATCCGCCGGCGGACGCGCTGGCCGCGCTCTTCCGGATCGTGCTGGGCGGTGCGGCCGGCCGGCTGCTCCACAGCGAGCGGGCGGGGGTGTCCGCGGCCGTCGCGGTGGGGGCTTCGACGCCCGCCGTGCTGGCCCGGACGGGCAGCGCCACCACCGTCACCGAGGCCCTCCGGGCAGGGGCCGCACCCGGCGCCTCCCCTGCCCCGGCGGCTCCCACCGCTCCGGCCGTCCCCGCCGCTCCCGGCATGCCGGCGCCTCCCGCGGCCCCCACCGCCCCGGAGCCTCCCGCCGTCCCGGCCCGGCCCGCGTCGCCGGGACGCGGGCAGGCTCGTGGGGAGGCCGCCCCGTGAGCCGCGAACCGGTCGTCCGGCGTTCCTGGGCGTCACTCACCGGCCGGCGCCGCGGCAGTCCCGCGCGGGCAGCGGAACGCGGACGTGCCGGACACGCCCTGTGGCGGCGCGCCTGGGCATCGTTCACCGGCGTCGTCCTCCCGCCGCACCCCGGCCACGCTCCCGCTCCCGCGCCCCGGCCGCCGCAGGCCGGCCCCGTCGTACCCGGCTGGTTCCCGCTGCCCTCGCTCCCCGCGGGCGGCGCGCCGACCGCCTCCGGGGCTGACGCGGTGGTCCTGGCCGCCGCCTCCCCCGACGGCCGGGCGGCCTTCCTGCTGCGCCACCCCGCGGGCACGGCGGCCGAGTACGGCCTGGAACTGGTGGTGCGCGGCGCCGACGACGAGGACCGGCCGCTGCTGGCCACCGTCGCCTACGCGCCGCCGGACGGGCACGAGCGCACCCTCCTCGTGCCCGTGGCGCCGGGCAGGCTTGGGGCCGCGGCCTCGTACGTGCGCCTGCGCGGTTTCGGACCGGGCGCGACGTGGTCCGCCACCGGCCCGTCACCGGTGCCCGCGGAGTCCGACTGGTCCACGGCCACCGTCCAGGACTCCGTCGGCGCGGCGCTCAACGAGACCACCCGCGACGCCTGGCGCCGCCTGCGGCCGTTCGTCGGCGCAGCGACACGCGCCGCCATCGACGGTGCGCTGCGGTGAAGCGCGCCGGAGCGGCGGCCGGTCCCGCCGGGCGGCGCCGCGCCGCGCTCGACGCCGCGCCGCGCGGGACCAGCCCGCAGGGCGCGGTGCACGAGCCGTTCGGCGAGCGGCGGCCGTGGTGGGGAGCAGGCAGGCGGTCCGCCGCTGCACACCGCCCCGCTGAACCGCCCCGGCGACATCGAGGACCGGACAGGAGCCCTACCCGACCGGGTCCTGCGGCGGCCGCTCGCCTCGGGTCCGGGCGACGACGTCGTCCACGACACCGGTCAGCCCCGCCTCCCGGGCGACGGCGCGCTGCAGCCGGTCGCCGGAGCCGCGTGTCGTCAGGCGGTGCAGGAACGCCGTCACGCGCGCGGTGTCCCCGAACCTCTCCAGCATCGGGCGGACCAGGTCGGCCAGCCGCGCCGCCTGGACGGGCGCGGGCAGCACCCGGCCTTCGAGGGCGTCGACGCCCGCGCCGGACCAGCCGTCCCGGGCGGCCCGCCAGTACGCCGCGCGCAGCACCTCGCTGCTCGTGCGCGGCCCCGGGTCGCCCCGCAGGACCGTCTCCCGCGCGGTCATCACCAAGGCTCTGAGCAGCACCGTCAGGGCCACGGTGTCGTCGACGTCGGCCAGCACGTCCATGGACCGGATCTCCAGCGTCGGCAGCCGCGGATTGGGCCGCAGGTCCCAGAACGGCATGCCCGCGTCCAGCATCGCCTCGGTGTCCGCGATCGCGGCGGCGAGCCGCTCGTGCTCGCCGAGCGACGCGGCGTACGGCGGCGGGCCCAGGCACGGGAAGCGGCCCCTGATGACCGACCGCCAGCTGGCGTAGCCGGTGTCCTGCCCGCGGTGGAACGGCGAGTTGGCGCTCATGGCCACCACCAGCGGCAGCCACGGCCGCAGGTGGTTGCCGACCAGCACCGCCGTCTCACGGTCCGGCAGGTGCACATGGGCGTGGAAGGCGCAGATGGAGAAGTCGGCCATCATGGCCCGGTACTGCCGCACCCCGGCGCGGTAACGGGGGTGGTCACCGACCGGCGTGGGCTCACCGTCCCCCACGACGGGCGTGCCGGACGCGCAGACCCGCAGCCCCTCGGCCCGGGCCGCGTCCGCGACGCCCGCCCGGAGCCGCAGCAGCTCCTGCCGCAGTTCCTCCGCCGTCGTGCACGGCGAGGTCCGCACCTCGACCTGTGACTGGGCGAACTCCCCGGCGACCTGATCGCCGAGCGCCGGCCCGGCCCGCGCGACCACCCGGGGCCCGGCCGCGACCAGGCGCCGGCTGCCGGGGTCCACCAGGAACAGCTCCTCCTCGACACCCACCGTCGGTACCTCCCACGCGTCGCTCACCCCCTCAGCATCACCCACGGGCCCGGGCCCGCACGACGACCGACGCCGATGCCACGCCGCCCCCGTGGCGCCGGGGCGCCCGGCGCGTCGCGTACGGCGCCGCCGCCGGCCCGGAGCGGCCGGCCGGGTCGCGCCGCCACGCGGCCTCGTCGGCGAGGGTCCCGTCCGCGCGGTAGTGGCGGACCTGGGGCGCCCGGGGCCTCGGCCGGGACCACCCCGACACCGCCACGACCCGGTCCCACCTGGCCGCCTGGCGGGACCGGCAGCGGTAGGGCCGCCCGCGTGGCGGGCGGCCCTACCCGGCGGCGGGAGCGGCGGGGCGCACGGCCACCGCGTCGATCTCGAAGAGCATCCCGGGCAGCGCGAGCGCGGCCACGCCGCTCAGCGTCTGCGCGGGCAGCCGCTCCCCGAACGCCGCGTGCAGCGCCTTGCCCAGGACCTCCAGCTTGCCGAGGTCGTGGTCGACGATGTACGTGCCGAGCCGCACCACGTGCTCGAAGCCCAGCCCGACGCCTTCGAGGGCCCGGCGCAGACGGGCCAGCGAGAGCTCGACCTGCGCCGCGAAGTCCCCCGGCACGGGCGCGCCGGTGGCGGAGTCGGAGGCGTACTGGCCGCCGATGAAGACGAGCTCGCCGGGGGCGGAGACGGCGTGGCTGTAGCCGAACGGGGTGGGGTCGTGCAGGGTGGGCGGGTTGGTGATGGTGCGCTGGTCGGTGGTCACTGCGGACGTTCCTCTCCGTGCTGTCCGTGCTGTCCGTGCGTCACGGCCGCCCGTCGGGCGGCCGGGGGGCGTGCGGAGCCCGTGGCGGGCCGCCGCCGTGGGGCCGTGGCCGGGGAGCACGCCGCCGGGAGCACGCGGAGCCGCGTGCCGGGGCGACGGTGGGAAACCTGTCGTCGCCACCGCCCTCACCCCCGTTCCCCCTGACAGCGCGCCGCGCCGGCCCGCCCTCCCCCGACAACGCGCGGCGCGGGCCCGCCCATTCCGGCGGACCGCGGCGAACGCGGCCCATCGAGAGAGGGGGCTTTGCATGATCATGCGAGACAGTGCATACTCTTTCTATGTCCAAGGTCCTCACCTCTCTTCCCACCGGCGAGCGCGTCGGCATCGCCTTCTCCGGCGGCCTCGACACCTCGGTCGCGGTCGCGTGGATGCGCGACAAGGGCGCCATCCCGTGCACGTACACCGCCGACATCGGCCAGTACGACGAGCCCGACATCGCCTCGGTGCCCGACCGCGCCAAGACCTACGGCGCCGAGATCGCGCGCCTGGTCGACTGCCGCGCCGCGCTGGTCGAGGAGGGGCTGGCCGCGCTGGCCTGCGGGGCGTTCCACATCCGCTCGGGCGGGCGCGCCTACTTCAACACCACCCCGCTCGGCCGCGCCGTCACGGGCACCCTGCTGGTGCGCGCGATGCTTGAGGACGACGTGCAGATCTGGGGCGACGGGTCGACCTTCAAGGGCAACGACATCGAGCGGTTCTACCGCTACGGCCTGCTCGCCAACCCGCACCTGCGCATCTACAAGCCCTGGCTGGACGCGGACTTCGTCACCGAGCTCGGCGGCCGCAAGGAGATGTCGGAGTGGCTGCTCGCCCACGGCCTCCCCTACCGCGACAGCACGGAGAAGGCGTACTCCACCGACGCCAACATCTGGGGCGCCACCCACGAGGCCAAGACGCTCGAACACCTGGACACGAGCGTGGAGACCGTGGAGCCGATCATGGGCGTGCGGTTCTGGGACCCCTCGGTCGAGATCGCCACCGAGGACGTGACGATCGGCTTCGACCAGGGCCGCCCGGTGACGATCAACGGCAAGGAGTTCGCCTCCGCCGTCGAGCTGGTGATGGAGGTCAACGCCATCGGCGGCCGCCACGGCATGGGCATGTCGGACCAGATCGAGAACCGGATCATCGAGGCCAAGAGCCGCGGCATCTACGAGGCGCCCGGCATGGCCCTGCTGCACGCGGCGTACGAGCGCCTGGTCAACGCCATCCACAACGAGGACACCCTCGCCCAGTACCACACCGAGGGCCGGCGCCTGGGCCGGCTGATGTACGAGGGCCGCTGGCTGGACCCGCAGGCGCTGATGGTGCGCGAGTCGCTGCAGCGCTGGGTCGGCGCGGCCGTCACCGGCGAGGTGACGCTGCGGCTGCGGCGCGGTGAGGACTACTCGATCCTCGACACCACCGGCCCGGCGTTCAGCTACCACCCGGACAAGCTGTCCATGGAGCGCACCGAGGACTCGGCGTTCGGCCCGGTCGACCGGATCGGCCAGCTCACCATGCGCAACCTCGACATCGCCGACTCGCGCGCCAAGCTGGAGCAGTACGCCGGACTCGGCCTGATCGGCACCACCGGCCCCGCCATCGGTGCCGCCCAGGCGGCCGCGACCGGACTGATCGGCAGCATGCCGGAGGGCGGCGCCGAGGCCATCGCCTCGCGCGGCGAGGTGTCCGGCGAGGACGAGATGCTGGACCGCGCCGCGATGGAGTTCGGCACGGACTGACCGGCCGGGCCGAGCGCCCGGCTCGGCCCGCCCGAACCGGTCTCACCCCGGGTGGGCGCCCGTACCACCGGCGCGGCGCCGGCCCGGCGGCGTGTACGACGGCGGGAGGCGCGGCACTACGGCGAGCCCCCCGTCCGTCGCTGCCCGGCTGTGCGTCGCCCCACGCCCAGTGCGGCGTACCCCGACACCGGCAGGCCGCCTGCCCGAGGCCCCTGCCCTCGTCCGGCGAGGGGCGGCCGCCTGATGTGCCGTCAGGACGCGCCGAGCTCCGCGAGCCGAACGGTGGGTGCCGGGACCGACGGCTCGCGGCTCAGTGAGCTGAACGTCCGCGACCGGAACGGCGACCGGCTCACCGCCCGCGCCCAGGGCGACGCCACGACCGCCTCCCCGCTCCAGTGGAACCGCCGTTCGGCGGCCGCCGGAAAGACGGCGGCGGGCCAACGGCCTGCGCGCCGGCATGGCGCCGGCCGACCACACGGCGATCATGCGCTTCACGTACCCCGAGGACGGCCGGCGGAAGCTGGTCTTCGGCAACGTGGACGACCGGTCCGGTCCGACGATCGACGCCGAGGCCGGTACGGTCTCCGGCTGGCGAGACCCGTGCGGTCTCCGCCGGCATGAGCCGCACGTACCTGCACCGTGCCGATCGAGTCGGGCCGGAACGTCACCCTCGACGAGTTCGCCGGCACCGGCGACGGGGCCCGGCTCTCCTCCCGGGGTGGTCTTCGCGGCGGCGCACTTCCCCGCCCCGCGGCTGCGCGTCCCGAAGCCGTGGTGGCCCAACGGCTACGGCGCGCCGGCCCTGCCTGCCCTGGTCGTCACCGCGTCCGTCGGCGGTGCCGTGAGCGACGAGCGCACGGTGCGCGTGGCACTGCGCCCGTTCGGCCACGCCTCCGAGAACCCCGTCGTGTTCGAGCCCGGCGCCAACCGCGTCGCGCGGACCGTCGGCCTCGACCGGCAGCACGCCCGCTGGGTCCGCGTCCTCGCCGGCCGCCGCGCCACACCGACTACGGCGTCTCCCTGTGGCGGCTGTCCGTCACCGACAGCGGGGCCGGAGACCGATCTCGCCCCGCGCGCCGCCGCGTCGGCCTCGTCCACCGACAACGCCGCCGGCTCCGCCGCCGCGGCCGTCGACGGCGACCCGAACACCCGCTGGTCGTCCGGCTCCCGGGACGAGCAGTGCATCCGGACCGACCCCGGCGAGGCCCGCGACGGCCGGCACCGGGGCGACCTGGAGGTGACGGCACGGGGTTACGGAACGGCCCCGGCCCCCCAACGCGGCCGAGGCCGACGCACCGCCGCCCCGCCCGCCGGGCACCGGCCGCCGGGTCACGTCCGAGGCGGCCGGTGATGCCCCGCCGGACCTGGGGTTCGCCGCCCCGCTGCTGTCGGGCGGCGAGTGGTTCAGCCGGTTCGGCCGGCCAGTCGGGGGAAGAGCCGGTGGGCGTTGCGGGTGGTCAGGGAGCGCCAGGTGTCCTGACCGGGCTGGACGGCGGCGTCGAGGGAGGCGACCTGGGCGGCCACGCCCGGTGCGGGGGTGAAGCAGTAGTCGCTGCCGTAGAGGAGCCGGTCGGTGCCGAACGCGGCGGCCAGGGCGGGGACCTGGTACGGGAAGGGGGTGCCCGCCATGTCGAACCACAGGCGGCCGACCTGTTCGGGTATCGGGTCCAGGCGCTCGGTGTCCGCCGACGGGGCGGCGAAGACGCTGCGGAAGAGTTCCATGCGCTGGGTCAGCAGCGGCAGGGCGCCCGCGCCGTGGGTGAAGATCCACGGGATGTCCGGGTACTGCTGCAGGCGCCGCTGGTGCACCAGGTCCGCGACCGTGCGGGTGGAGTCGAAGACGAACTCCAGCATGGGGCGCGGGCGGCCGAGGGAGACCGCCTCCTGGTTCGGCGGGGAGGTGGGGTGGACGAAGACCGGGGTGCGGCGGCGGTCGAGTTCGGCGAGCAGCGGTTCGAGGCGGGGGTCGCCGAGGTAGACGCCGTGGGCGTTGGTCTCGATCGTGACGCCGTCGCTGCCGAGCACGTCCATGGCGTGGGCCAGTTCGTCGAGGGCGGCGTCGACGTCGGGCAGGGGAAGGGAGGCGAAGTGGCCGAACCGGTCGGGATGGTCCCGCTTGAGGCCGGCGCCCGTCTCGTTGACGTGGCGGGTGAGGGCGCGCGCCGCCCTGTCGTCGCCGAAGTGGGTGCCGGGTGAGGAGACGGACAGCAGGGAGGTGGCGATGCCGCACTCGTCCATGAGGTCCAGGTGGCGGGCGGCGTCCCAGGTGGGCCAGGCCGGCATGCCGTCGGGTTCGTGATGGCCCGACTCCTGGGCCTCCTGGAGGTAGCGCGGGGTGACGAAGTGGGCGTGCACGTCCACGAGCGGGGTCCGGGTGGTCATGTCGGCGCGTCTTTCCGGTCGAAGCGTCTGTCGGGCAAGCGTGGTTGAGCCGAGCGTCTTACGGGCGAGTGTCTTCGGGGGCGAGCGTCTTACGGGCGGGCGGCTTCGAGTCGGGCGCCTCTCGGGCCGGTGGTCTTCCGGTCGGCGCGGGTCAGACGGCGGCCGGCGTCTGCTCGGCGCCCGCGCACCAGATGCGGCGGACGGCGCGCGTGGCCCGGATGTCGGCGAGCGGGTCGCCGTCGACGAGGAGCAGGTCGGCGCGGAGACCGGGGCTGACCGCCCCCCGGTCGTCGAGGCCGAAGGAGCGGGCGGGCAGCGCGGTGGCGGCGCGGAGGGCCTCGGCCGGGGTGAGGCCGGCGTCGACGAGGAGTGCGAGTTCGTGGTGGATGCTCTCGCCGTGCCGTACCTGGAACGGCACGCCGGGCTGGGTGTTGGCGTCGGTGCCGGCCAGGATCGGCACGCCGGCCTGGTGCAGGGCGGCGAGGTTCGTGCGGGCGGTCCGGTAGGCGTGGGGGACGCCACGGGCCGCCGCGGTGCCTTCCATCATGGTGAGGGTGGGGATCCAGACGCGGCCCTGCCGGGCCGCCCGCGTGATGTCGGCGGGGAGCAGCGGCCGGTCGAAGGGGACGTGGGTGAGGAAGTCGACGCCGGCGTCGAGGGCCATGGTGCAGGCGCCCGCGGTGGCCGTGTGCGCGACGGTCTTCCTGCCGTGCGTGCGGGCGGCGGCCACCAGCGCGTCGATGGTCTGCTCGTCCGGGCCTCCCTCACCGGGAGCCTCCACCACGATCTTGATGTAGTCGGCACCCGCGGAGACCTGGGCCGCCACGAACTCACCGGCCTGCTGCGGGCTGCGCACGACGGCGTCCTGGGCCATGCCGGGAATGTGGGAGTGCGGCCCGCCGGCACCGACGGCCGGGGTGCCGGCGCTGCGGATGTCGGTCAGGCCCGGTACCCGGCGCAGGTCGGCGAGGAGTTGCGGGGGCCAGGTGGCCATGTCCAGGGCGGTGGTGACGCCGTGGGCGGCCAGCCGGGCCAGGGTGTCGGGCCCGTGCAGGTGCACATGGGCGTCGATGAGCCCGGGGAGCAGGGTCATGCCGGTGCCGTCGACGGTCCGGGCGCCCGCGGTGCGGGTGTCCCGGGAGACGGTGCCGCCGTCGATGACCACCGTGCGCGGCTCGGTGAGCCGCCGGCCGTCGAACACGCGGACGTTGAGCAGGGCGGTCCTGGCCGGGCCGGGCTCGGCGGGGGCGGGGTGGGTCACCGAGGGTTCTCCTGTGCGATCGGCCGAACGGTCGCGCTGTTCGGACGCGGAGGACGCGGGTGCGGACTCGGGAGGACACGCGTGAGCACTCGCGCGAACGCGGAAGGGGGTGCGGGTGGGGCGGGACGGCGGCGGGGCGGCGGGAATGCGGTCATCACGTCATGCGTCGTGGCTGATACGACGGTGACGCGCCGGAGCGCGGTCGGCGAGGGGGCCGAACGGCGGCCGCGGTGGGCGGTGACCGGTGAGGACCGCCCCGACCGCGAGGCAGGGCAACCTCGGACAGGACGCGGTCGGGGCGGGGACGGGTGGCGGGCCCGGTACGGGGCCTGCGGGTTCCGCCGGTCCGGTGGCTGTCCGGGTACACCGGACCGGCGGAGGCCTCAGGCCGTCGGCCCGACCGCTTCCGGTACGTGCAGCGGTGCCGCCGTCGCCGCGACGATCCGCTCCCGGGTGACGCCGGGCGCCGTCTCGGCCAGGACGAGTCCGCGGTCGGTGACGTCGAGGACGCCGAGGTCGGTGATGATCTGGTGGACGCAGCCCCGGCCGGTGAGGGGCAGCGTGCACTCCGGGACGATCTTCGGGCTGCCGTCCTTGGCGGTGTGCTCCATCAGGACGATGACGCGCCGGGCACCGTGGACGAGGTCCATGGCGCCGCCCATGCCCTTGACCATCTTGCCGGGGATCATCCAGTTGGCCAGGTCGCCCCGTGCGGACACCTGCATGGCGCCGAGGATCGCGGTGTCGATGTGGCCGCCGCGGATCATGCCGAAGGAGAGCGCGGAGTCGAAGAACGCCGCGCCCGGCAGGACGGTGACGGTCTCCTTGCCGGCGTTGATCAGGTCCGGGTCCACGGCGTCGTCGGCCGGGTAGGGACCGGTGCCGAGGATGCCGTTCTCCGACTGGAGGACCACGTGCACGCCCTCGGGCACGAATCCGGGCACGAGCGTCGGCAGTCCGATGCCGAGGTTGACGTAGTCGCCGTCGCTCAGCTCGGCGGCGGCCCGGGCCGCCATCTCGTTGCGGTTCCAGGCCATCAGGCGGCCACCGTCCTCTTCTCGATCTGCTTGTCTGCCGCCTGCCGCGCCGTGAGGGCGACGACACGCTGGACGAACACGCCGGGCAGGTGGATGTCGTCCGGGGCGAGGGCGCCCGGTTCGACCAGTTCCTCGACCTCGGCGATGGTCACCCGGCCCGCCATGGCCGCCAGCGGGTTGAAGTTGCGGGCGGACTTGTCGAAGACGAGGTTGCCGTGCCGGTCCCCGCGCGCCGCCCGTACCAGGGCGAAGTCGCAGGTGATGGCCTCCTCCAGGACGTAGTCGCGGCCGTCGAAGCGTCGCGTCTCCTTCGCCGGGGAGGCGACGGCCACCCCGCCGTCCGCGGTGTGGCGCCAGGGGATGCCGCCCTCGGCGAGCGGGGTGCCGACGCCCGCCGGGGTGTAGAACGCGGGGATGCCGCAGCCCCCGGCGCGCAGCCGCTCGGCGAGGGTGCCCTGGGGCACGAGTTCGACCTCCAGTTCACCGGTGAGGTACTGGCGGGCGAACTCCTTGTTCTCGCCGACGTAGGAGCCGGTGACCCGGGCGATGCGTCCGGCGCCGAGCAGGATGCCGAGGCCGTGGTCGTCGGTGCCGCAGTTGTTGGAGACCACCCGCAGCGAGCTGGCGCCCTGGGCGTGGAGGGCCGAGATGAGGGTGCTGGGGATCCCGCACAGGCCGAAGCCGCCGACGGCGAGGGAGGCCCCGTCGCCGATGTCGGCCACGGCATCGGCCGCGGAAGGGGATGTCTTGTCCATGAACGTCCTTCGGAGTCTTGTCGCCGGGAACACGGGGGGCGCGGAGCGGAGGGTGCGCCGCGAGGGTCGCTTCCCGGGAGGTGTCACGGGGCGTCCGGGCCGTGCGGCAGCGGTCGGCAGGGCCCGGACGCCGGGTGGTGCTCCCGGCTCGTGGCGCCGGGAGCACGGCAGCGGACGGGGTGTGCGGTTCCCGTGCGCCGCGGTCGGTGGAGCGCCCCCTAGGAGTGGGCGACGGCCGTCAGCGGTGCGGGCACCGGCGTGCGGTCGGGGGTGGCGGCGGGCTGCTGCACCTGTTCACGCAGCTGGCTCACGAGTTCCGCCAGCCCGGCGCCGTCGGTGGCGGTGCCGAACAGGTAGAAGTCGGGCCGGACCACGGCCGCCGCATGGCCGTGCTCGCGCAGGTGGGGCAGGTAGCCGTCCGGCGCGTCCAGGTAGCCCTCGGCCGGGGCGTTGTCGGTGTACAGCGGGACGAGGGTGGCACCGATGGCCGCGAGGAAGGCGCGGTCGGAGGCGTCCAGCGCGTCCAGGGGGGCCGCTCCGTCGCTCAGCACCGTGAACCCGCCTCCGGTGAGCTCGTCCAGCAGCGCCGTACGCCCCTGATGGGTGACGGGGTACTGGGGGGTGAGGTGGCCGACGTTTGCGGCGCGGGTGCCGTC
>NZ_JBHMCY010000093.1:0-25836 GCF_042430725.1 Streptomyces cinereospinus
CAGCGCCGATGGTACTGCAGGGGGGACCCTGTGGGAGAGTAGGACACCGCCGAACGATTATTAGAGGGTTGGACCCGGAACTTCGGTTCTGGGTCCAACCCTTTTTTGTTTTGCGTCACTTGAAGTTCACGTTGCGCAACCACGATCCCGAACATGGGTACTGCTGCAATGCTCAGGGCCGCCGGCGTCGGAGTCGGTGACGAGGTCGTCGTGCCGGCCTTCGGGAACGTCGAGGTCTCCGAAGCGGTGACCCTGGCGGGGGCGCGGCCGGTCTTCGCCGACATCGACCCGGTGTCGTACTGCCTCGACGCGTCGGCGGTCGAGGCGGCCCTGACTCCGCGCACCGTCGCTGTCGTGGCCGTCCACCGATTCGGTCGGCCGGCGGATGTCGCGCGGCTGCGCGCCACGGGGCAGCGGCACGGGATCCTGGTGCTGGAGCAAGGGGAGTCCGAGGCGCCGTACGACGAGGTCGCGCAGCGTCGGCAGCGGGCCGCCTACCTGGACGCGAAGCTCAAGGGTGTGTACACGCCGGACGGCGGTGTCGGGCACACCTACCAGCAGTACGTGGTGCGCGTACCCGGGAACGGACGGCCGGACCGGGACGCGTTCGCACAGGCTCTGCGGGCCAGAGGTATCGACTGCCGGGTGCCGGTGAAGACGCCGGTGCACCGGCTCCCCGCGTTCCGGCAGTGCCTCTCCCTGCCGGAGACCGAGCGGGCCGCCGCGGAGACGCTGGCGCTGCCGGTGGACGGTGCCCTGACGAAGCGGGACATGCAGCGGATCGTGACCGCGTGCAACGCGCTGGGTGGACTGCTCCAGCCGGCGTTCTGACCGCTTTCGGCGCCGGACGGTCGTGGTTGGGAGCACGGGACTGTTCGGGGTATGATCTATTCCGTTGCCGCGAGGGAAACCTCGAAAAGGCGACCGGCCCCTATAGCTCAGTCGGCAGAGCGTCTCCATGGTAAGGAGAAGGTCAACGGTTCGATTCCGTTTGGGGGCTCCGCACAGAAGGCCTCCGCCCATTCGGGCGGGGGCCTTCTGGCTGTTCGGGGAATGTCACGCGGGGTGCAGGCCCGGGACGCGCATCGCCAGGATCGCCATGTCGTCGGACGGGGCGTCCGAGGCGAAGCGCTCCACGGCGCGCATGATGCGGGCCGCTACCGCGCCCGCCGTGAGACCGGTGCAGGTGGTGAGGACGTCGGCGAGGCCGTCGTCGCCCAGCATGCGGTTGCCCTCGCGGCGCTCGGTGACGCCGTCCGTGACGCAGAGGAGGACGTCGCCCGGGTCGAGGGTGACGGTCTGCTCGTAGAGGTCCAGGTCCTCCAGGACACCGAGGAGCGGCTGGGGTTCGGCGGCGGCTTCGACCGTGCCGTCCGGGCGCAGGCGCAGCGGTAGCGGATGGCCGGCGCAGACCACCTTCAGCTCGGCGCTGCCGTCCTCCTGCGGGCGCATCTCGCCGTACAGGAGGGTCAGGAAGCGGCTGCGGGCGCCCTCGTCGAGGATCGCGGAGTTCAGGCGCTGCAGGACGGCGGGGCCGCTGAGGCCCTCGCGGGCCAGCAGGCGCAGGGCGTGCCGGGCGAGGCCGGTGACGGCGGCCGCGTTCGGGCCCGTACCGCAGACGTCGCCGATGGCGAAGCCGTAGGCGCCGTCGTGGATGGGGAAGATGTCGTAGAAGTCGCCGCCGACCTCGTTGCCCTCGCCGGCCGCGCGGTAGATGACCTCGACCTCGACGCCCTTGATCTGGGGGAGTTCCGGGGGCAGGAGGCTGCGCTGGAGGGACTGGCTGATGGCCGTGCGTTCGGAGTAGAGGCGGGCGTTGTCCAGGGCCAGGGCCGCCCGGCGGGACAGGTCCTCGGCCAGTTCCAGGATCTCCTGGCGGAAGTGCTCGTCGGTGGGCTTGCCCAGGGTGAGCATGCCGATGACGCGGTTGCGGGCGACCAGGGGCAGCACGACCGTCTCGCCGCCGACCGCGGACGCCGTCACCAGGGTCGTACCGATGCCGGAGCTGACCGTGGCGGGTTCGCCCAGGCCCAGGCTGCGCATCGAGGTGCGCAGGGCGGCCTGGTGGGCCGTCTCGGCCGGAGCCGACCAGACGCGGGCGCCGGGGGTGGGGACCGGGTCGGGCGGGGGGATCTTCGACAGCAACGACTTGATGCCGTCGATGAGTTCCTCGTCCTCGTGCAGGACGTAGGAGAGGTAGGGCTCCGAGGCCTGGTCGGCGATCGTGTAGACGGCGCACCAGGTGGCGAGGGTCGGGACCGTCATCTGGGCCATCAGGGCGAGCGTCTGGTCGCGGTCCAGGGTGCCGGCGAGCAGGTCGGAGGCCTCGACGAGGAAGCTCAGGGAGCCGCGGCGCAGCCGTTCGAGTTCGCCGAGGCGGGCGGACTCGACGGCCAGGGCGATGCGGTCGGCGGCGAACTGCAGGCGCAGCGCCTCCTCGTTCGAGTATCTGCCGGGGGCCTCGGCGGCGACGCCGAGGGAGCCGGTGAGGCGGCCCTCGACCTTGAGGGGGACGGTGACGACCGAGCGCATGCCCGTGCCGTGGAGGAGTGGTACGGCGCCGGGGACGGCGGTGAGGTCGTCGTGGACGGCCGGCATGCGGGCCGAGCCGTAGCGGCCGGGGCCGGCCTCGACGGGGACGCGGGCGAAGCGCTGGCGGGCGGAGGGCAGGCCGGTGGAGGCGCGGACCTCCAACTCCGTCTCGTCGTCGGTGGCCAGCAGGAGGAACGCGGAGTCGCCGTCGAGCATGTCGCGTGCGCGTTCGACCGTGCGCTGGAGGAGGCCGTCGAGGTCGTCCGGGGCGGGGGAGCCGATGAACACCTCAAAGGGGTCGGTGCTCTTGCCCTCGGAGGAGGCGGCCGTGTCGGACGCCGTGATGCGCGTCGGCGTCTGCAGGACGGCCCGTTCGTGGTCGCGGACGAGCAGGCAGACCGTGGAGGGCTCGCCGGCGGTGTCGCGGACGCGCAGGTGGGAGGCGTACACGGGGACGACCCGGCCGTCGGCGTCGCGGATGCCGTAGCTGCCCTCCCAGCGGGAGAGCTGCAGCGCCTCGGCGATGCCGGTGCCGGTGCCCGGGGTGTGCGGCCAGGCGGCCAGGTCGGTGAGGGGTTTGCCGGTGACCTGTTCGCCCTGGTAGCCGAAGAGTTCCTCGGCGTCGTCGTTCCAGGCGGTGATGGAGCCGGTGCGGTCGATCTGGATGACGGCGACGCGGACGCGGCCGTCGGCCAGCGGCAGCAGGTCGGCCGGCAGGGACGGGCCGGCGGTGCGGGTGCCCACGGCGCGTTCGGGCAGGTCGAGGCGGAACCAGACCTGCTTGTGGGTGGGCGTGTAGTCGACGCCCCAGCGGCCGGCCAGGGCCGCGCACAGCTGGAGTCCGCGGCCGCCCTCGCGGTCGGGGCTGGTCATGGTGACGGCGGCGCCCTGGAGGGGGACCTCGCGCTCCGGGTAGTGGTCGGCGACCTCGATGCGGACGCCGCCGTCGAGGCGCAGGCACAGCACGTCGGCGGTGGTGCCCGCGTGGACGACGGCGTTGGTGACCAGTTCGCTGGTGAGCACGACGGCGTCGTCGACGATGTCGGCGCAGCCCCAGCCCTGGAGGGTGTCGCGGACGAAGGAGCGCGCGGAGGCGACCGACCGTCCGACGGGCTCGAAGCTGGCGGCCGCGCGCGCGGTGATCACGGAACTCCTCGACCTGCTCTCGACGTGCTGGGCTGCGGGGCCGACCGGCTCGCCGCGCGTCTGCGACGGCAGGCCGCTCGTCGGCTGGGGGTCCGGGGGCTGCTCCCCCGGGATCAGTCCGGTGGTCATGTGTGCGGCCGCCCCTCCGATGCCCGCTCGTTCTCGTGCCACCGCCCAGGCCGGACGGGACCGGTGCGGCTGGACAGCCGCATGCAAGGTTACTTACCTTCGCGGTTCACGCGGATGCCGGTCTGCAGTGTTTCCGTCCGGAGGGTGTGCGGACGGTGTGCGAAGCTGCCGAACGGTTATGGCCTGGTTCAGCCGGGGTGAAACACTGGGCAGGCTTCTTGGTGGAGACCGGACAGGGCGAGTGCGACGTGTGTGCGGCGGGCAGCAGCCCTGGTGCGGTCCGGTGCCTCCTGGTGAGATGGACGGCTGGTGGTACCGGCCGGGCTCGCGCGGGGAGTGAGCGGGAGCAGTCGGTACGCCGAGCAGTCGGAGCCGAGCACAGCAGTAATGGTCGACCCTTGCGGGAGGGACACAGTGGAGTCTGGCGCAGCGACGCGGGGCACGAGGCCGCGCGCGAAGGGCGGACAGTCCCCGAGCAACCGGAGTGGGACCACTGAGGTGGACACGGCTGCCCTGAACCGGCTGCTGGCCGCGCTGGTCTCGATGCGGGACGGCAACTTCCGCAAGCGGCTGACGGTGTCCGGGGACGGGGTGATGGCGGAGATCGCCGCCGTCTTCAACGAGGTCGCCGACCGCAATCTGCACCTCACGGGCCAGCTGTCCCGGGTGCGGCGTGTCGTGGGACGTGAGGGCAAGCTCACCGAGCGGCTGGAGACGGGGGCCTGCGAGGGGTCCTGGGCGGCCGCCATCGACGCCTCGAACGCCCTGGTCGACGATCTCGTCTGGCCGGTGTCCGAGGTCAGCCGGGTGCTGTTCGCGGTGGCCGAGGGTGATCTGTCGCCGCGGATGGAGCTGCGGACGAACGCCCCGGACGGCACTGGGCATCCGCTGCGCGGGGAGTTCCTGAAGGTCGGGCGGACCGTCAACAACCTGGTCGACCAGTTGTCGACGTTCACCGACGAGGTCACGCGCGTGGCGGGCGAGGTGGGCACCGAGGGCAAGCTGGGCGGGCAGGCCCAGGTGCGCGGCATGTCCGGCTCGTGGAAGGACCTGACGGAGTCCGTCAACACGATGGCGGACCGGCTGACCGCCCAGGTGCGGGACATCGCGCTGGTGACGACGGCGGTCGCGAAGGGCGACCTGTCCCGGAAGGTCACGGTCCATGTGGCCGGCGAGATGCTGGAGCTGAAGGAAACCGTCAACACGATGGTGGACCAGCTCTCCGCGTTCTCCTCCGAGGTGACCCGGGTGGCGCGCGAGGTGGGCACCGAGGGCGAGCTCGGCGGTCAGGCGCAGGTGCCCGGGGTGGCCGGGGTGTGGAAGGAGCTCACCGACTCCGTCAACACCATGGCCGGCAACCTCACCGCCCAGGTGCGCGGGATCGCCGAGGTGACGACCGCGGTCGCCAACGGCGATCTGTCGCGCAAGGTGACCGTGCAGGCGCGCGGTGAGGTGGCGCAGCTGGCCGAGACGATCAACCAGATGACCGAGACGTTGCGGATCTTCGCGGACGAGGTCACCCGGGTGGCCAACGAGGTCGGCGCGGAGGGGCGGCTCGGCGGGCAGGCGAACGTGCCGGGTGCCGCGGGCACCTGGAAGGACCTGACCGACTCCGTCAACACCGTGTTCCGCAACCTGACCATCCAGGTGCGCGACATCGCAGCCGTGACGACGGCGGTCGCCAATGGTGACCTCTCGCAGAAGGTCACCGTGGACGTGGCCGGCGAGATGCTGGAGCTGAAGAACACCGTCAACGGCATGGTGGACCAGCTGTCGGCGTTCGGTTCCGAGGTCACGCGGGTGGCGCGGGAGATCGGCCACGAGGGTGAGCTCGGCGGCCAGGCGCAGGTGCCGGGTGCCGCGGGGACCTGGAAGGACCTGACCGACTCCGTCAACACGGCGTTCCGCAACCTCACCGGTCAGGTGCGGAACATCGCCCAGGTGACGACGGCGGTCGCCAATGGTGACCTCTCGCAGAAGGTCACCGTGGACGTGTCCGGTGAGATGCTCCAGCTGAAGAACACCGTGAACACGATGGTGGACCAGCTGTCGTCGTTCGCCGACCAGGTCACGACGATGGCCCGGGAGGTCGGCACCGAGGGGCGGCTGGGCGGCCAGGCGCGCGTGGACGGCGTGTCGGGCACCTGGAAGGAGCTGACCGACTCGGTCAACTCCATCACCGGCAACCTGACCGCGCAGGTGCGGCAGATCGCGCAGGTGACGACGGCGGTGGCGCGCGGTGACCTGTCGCAGAAGATCACCGTGGACGCGCGCGGGGAGATCCTGGAGCTGAAGAACACCGTCAACACGATGGTCGACCAGCTCTCCGCCTTCGCCGACCAGGTGACCCTGGTCGCCCGTGAGGTGGGTACGGAGGGCCGCCTCGGCGGTCAGGCCCAGGTGCCCGGCGTGGCCGGTGTGTGGCGTGACCTGACCGACTCCGTGAACGGCATGGCCGGCAACCTGACCGCGCAGGTGCGGCAGATCGCGCAGGTCGCGACGGCGGTGGCGCGCGGTGACCTGTCGCAGAAGATCACCGTGGACGCGCGCGGGGAGATCCTGGAGCTGAAGAACACCCTCAACACGATGGTGGACCAGCTGTCGTCGTTCGCCGAGGAGGTCACCAGGGTGGCCCGCGAGGTGGGCACCGAGGGCAAGCTGGGCGGCCAGGCCGAGGTGCAGGGCGTCTCCGGCACCTGGAAGGACCTCACCCAGTCCGTCAACTTCATGGCGAACAACCTCACCGTGCAGGTGCGCAGCATCGCCCACGTCACCACCGCCGTCGCCAAGGGCGACCTCTCGAAGAAGATCACCGTCGACGCCAAGGGCGAGATCCTGGAGCTCGTCACCACCGTCAACACCATGGTCGACCAGCTGTCGTCCTTCGCCGACCAGGTGACCCGGGTGGCGCGCGAGGTGGGCACCGAGGGCATTCTGGGCGGCCAGGCGCACGTGCCGGGCGTGACCGGCATCTGGAAGGACCTCAGCGACAACGTCAACCTGATGGCCAAGAACCTGACCGTCCAGGTGCGCAACATCTCCCAGGTGGCCGCGGCGGTCGCCAACGGTGACCTGACGCGGACGGTGACGATCGAGGCGCGCGGTGAGGTGGCGCAGCTCGCCGACACCTTCAACACCATGGTGAAGACGCTCAGCTCGTTCGCCGAGCAGGTCACCAAGGTGGCCCGCGAGGTGGGTACGGACGGCATCCTCGGTGGTCAGGCGCATGTACCGGGTGTGGCCGGCACCTGGAAGGACCTCACCGAATCGGTGAACCAGATGGCGTCCAACCTGACCGGTCAGGTGCGCAACATCGCCATGGTGACGACGGCCATCGCCAAGGGCGACCTGACGAAGAAGATCGACATCGACGCGCGCGGGGAGATCCTCGAACTCAAGACGACCATCAACACGATGGTCGACCAGCTGTCCTCGTTCGCCGAGGAGGTCACGCGCGTGGCCCGTGAGGTGGGTACGGAGGGCCAGCTCGGCGGCCAGGCCCGCGTGCGGGACGTCGACGGCACCTGGCGGGACCTGACGGAGTCCGTGAACGAGATGGCCGGGAACCTGACCCGGCAGGTGCGGGCCATCGCGCGCGTGGCGACCGCGGTGACCCGCGGTGACCTGAACCTGAAGATCGACGTGGACGCCTCCGGCGAGATCCAGGAGCTTCAGGACTACATCAACAAGATGATCGCCAACCTGCGCGACACCACGATCGCCAACAAGGAGCAGGACTGGCTCAAGGGCAACCTCGCCCGGATCTCCGCGCTGATGCAGGGCCGGCGGGACCTGGAGGACGTGGCCTCGCTGATCATGAGCGAGCTGACGCCGGTGGTCTCCGCGCAGCACGGCGCGTTCTTCGTGGCGCTGTCGTCGGCCGACACGGCGGGCAGGGACGAGTCGTACGAGCTGCGCATGCTGGGCTCGTACGGCTATTCGATGGGGTCCATGCCGACGTCGTTCCGGCCCGGCGAGGCGCTGGTCGGCACGGCCGCCGAGGAGAAGCGCACGATCCTCGTGGAGAACGCGCCCAGCGGCTATCTGAAGATCTCCTCCGGCCTCGGCGAGGCGCCGCCCGCCCAGGTGATCGTGCTGCCGGTGCTGTTCGAGGGCAAGGTGCTCGGCGTGATCGAGCTGGCCTCGTTCACGCCGTTCACGCAGATCCAGAAGGACTTCCTCAACCAGATCGCCGAGATGATCGCGACCAGCGTCAACACCATCTCCGTCAACACCAAGACGGAGGTGCTGCTGAAGCAGTCGCAGGAGCTGACCGAGCAACTGCGCGAGCGCTCCGCGGAGTTGGAGAACCGGCAGAAGGCCCTCCAGGCGTCCAACGCCGAACTGGAGGAGAAGGCCGAGCTGCTGGCCCAGCAGAACCGCGACATCGAGGTGAAGAACACCGAGATCGAGGAGGCCCGGCAGGTCCTGGAGGAGCGCGCCGAGCAGCTCGCCGTGTCGATGCGCTACAAGAGCGAGTTCCTCGCGAACATGTCGCACGAGCTGCGTACGCCGCTGAACTCGCTGCTCATCCTGGCCAAGCTGCTGGCCGACAACGCGGACGGCAACCTCACGCCGAAGCAGGTGGAGTTCGCCGAGACGATCCACGGGGCCGGCTCCGACCTGCTCCAGCTGATCAACGACATCCTGGACCTGTCGAAGGTCGAGGCGGGCAAGATGGACGTCTCACCGACGCGGATCGCGCTCGTCCAGCTCGTGGACTACGTGGAGGCCACCTTCCGGCCGCTGACCGCGGAGAAGGGCCTGGACCTGTCCGTGCGGGTCTCCCCGGAGCTGCCCGCCACGCTGCACACCGACGAGCAGCGGCTGCTGCAGGTGCTGCGCAACCTGCTGTCGAACGCGGTGAAGTTCACCGACTCGGGCTCGGTGGAGCTGGTCATCCGGCCCGCGCGCGACGACGTGCCGCGGGCGATCCGGGAGCAACTGCTGGAGACCGGGTCGCTGACCGACGCGGACGCCGCGCTGATCGCGTTCTCGGTGACCGACACCGGGATCGGCATCGCGGCCAGCAAGATGCGGGTGATCTTCGAGGCGTTCAAGCAGGCGGACGGCACCACCAGCCGCAAGTACGGCGGTACGGGCCTGGGCCTGTCCATCTCGCGGGAGATCGCCCAGCTCCTCGGCGGTGAGATCCACGCGCAGAGCGAGCCGGGCCGCGGCTCGACCTTCACGCTGTACCTGCCGCTGCACCCGAGTGAACTGCCGCCGCACGGCTACCAGCAGCCCGTGCCCAGCGCCCCGGCCGCCGCCCGGCTGACCGAGGCCTGGCCGGAGCTGTCCGAGGTGGCGGTGGAGACGCCGGCCGAGGTGAAGTCGTACCACGAGACGCAGAACGGTGCGGCCGCGCTCTTCCGGCGGCGCCGCAAGAACACGCCCCTGACCCGGCACCACCGGGCGCTGCCGCAGGAGCCGTGGCAGGCCGGTGAGGCGGAGCCGGAGACGCACCCGCGCGCGGGCGTGCGGTTCGGGGGTGAGAAGGTGTTGATCGTCGACGACGACATCCGCAACGTCTTCGCGCTCACCAGCGTCCTGGAGCAGCACGGGCTGTCGGTGCTGTACGCCGAGAACGGTCGCGAGGGCATCGAGGTGCTGGAGCAGCACGACGACGTGGCGGTCGTCCTCATGGACATCATGATGCCCGAGATGGACGGGTACGCCACGACCACGGCGATTCGCCGGATGCCGCAGTTCGCCGGGCTGCCGATCATCGCGCTGACGGCCAAGGCGATGAAGGGCGACCGGGAGAAGGCGATCGAGTCGGGCGCGTCCGACTACGTGACGAAGCCGGTCGACCCCGACCATCTGCTGGCGGTGATGGAGCAGTGGATGCAGGGCGAATGAACGGTGGATGTCCGCGGGAAGTTGTTGACTCCGCGTGTGCGTAGCCGTGTAGAAGCGCGGGATCCGGGGAACCTTCTGGACCTCTGCCGCGTTTCTGCTATGTGCACAGTGACATCGCGGTGACAGGGTGTGGCGACAGGCGGGGTGCGGCTACGATGACCGGCACGAGGATGGGCGGCGCAACGGAGTCGTCCCACGGGGCGGCGCCCGGTGCACTGCCGGGGCGAGGAGGGCGGGCCATGGTGCAGAAGGCCAAGATCCTCCTGGTCGATGACCGGCCGGAGAATCTGCTGGCGCTGGAGGCGATCCTCTCCGCGCTCGATCAGACGCTGGTGCGGGCATCGTCCGGGGAGGAAGCGCTCAAAGCACTGCTCACGGACGACTTCGCGGTCATTCTGCTGGACGTCCAGATGCCGGGGATGGACGGTTTCGAGACGGCCGCGCACATCAAGCGGCGGGAGCGCACCCGGGACATCCCGATCATCTTCCTCACCGCGATCAACCACGGCCCGCACCACACCTTCCGCGGGTACGCGGCCGGGGCGGTGGACTACATCTCCAAGCCGTTCGACCCGTGGGTGCTGCGGGCGAAGGTCTCCGTCTTCGTCGAGCTGTACATGAAGAACTGCCAGCTGCGCGAGCAGGCGGCGCTGCTGCGCCTCCAGTTGGAGGGCGGCGGCAAGGACGCGGTCGGCGGCAAGGAGCCCGCCGGGCTGCTCGCCGAGCTGTCGGCGCGCCTCGCGGCCGTCGAGGAGCAGGCCGAGGCGCTCTCCAAGCAGCTCGACGACGAGTCGGCGGACGCGGCGGCGGTGGCCACGGCGGCTCATCTGGAACGCAAGCTCACCGGGTTGCGGCGGGCACTGGACGCCCTGGAGCCGGGCGCCGGCGGGGCTCCCTCGGTGCCGTCGCAGAACTGACCGCGAGTCGGGCGCAGTTGTCCGTCCCGAGCGTCCCGGAGTGCACCGGGCCGCCGTCGTGCCACGGACTTTCCCCACCGGACGTCCGGCGCCGCGTGACCGGAGTCCGGGCCGCCGACCCCCGTGACCTCACGTCAGTTCGGTGCCCAGGCAAGGACGACACGAACGGGTGAAGCAGTGGGCACACGTGTCCCCTGTCGTCTCCACCGGTAACCTCACACCCATGGCCTCACGTCCCTCCGCAGCCAAGAAGCAGCCCGCCAAGAAGGCTGCCGCTCCCGTGAAGGCCCCGGCGAAGAAGGCCGCCGCGAAGAAGGCACCCGCGAAGAAGCCACCCGCCAGGAAGGCCGCGGTCAAGAAGGCCCCGCCCAGGCCGGCGCCGAGCCCCACCGGGGGCGTCTACCGGCTCGTCCGCGCGATCTGGCTCGGCCTGGCGCACGCCGTCGGCGCCGTCTTCCGCGGCATAGGGCAGGGGGCCAGGAACCTCGACCCGGCGCACCGCAAGGACGGCGTCGCGCTGCTGCTGCTCGCCCTCGCGCTGATCGTCGCGGCGGGCACCTGGTCCAGCCTGCGCGGCCCCGTCGGCGACCTGGTCGAGATACTCGTCACCGGCGCCTTCGGCCGGCTGGACCTGCTCGTGCCGATCCTGCTCGCGGTCGTCGCGGTGCGCTTCATCCGGCACCCCGAGCAGCCCGAGGCCAACGGCCGGATCGTCATCGGCCTGTCCGCGCTCCTCATCGGGGTGCTCGGCCAGGTGCACGTCGCCTGCGGCTCGCCCGCCCGCAGCGCCGGCATGCAGGCCATACGGGACGCCGGCGGCCTCGTCGGCTGGGGCGCGGCGACCCCGTTGACGTACGCGCTGAGCGAGGTGCTCGCCGTACCGCTGCTGGTGCTGCTGACGATCTTCGGGCTGCTGGTCGTCACGGCCACCCCCGTCAACGCCATCCCGCAGCGGCTGCGGCTGCTCGGTGTCCGGCTCGGGCTCGTCCGGGACGCGGAGGAGTACGCGCAGGGGTACGCGGAGGACCTCACCGACGACGACGAGCGGTACGACGAGCAGTGGCGCGAGGCGCTCCCCGCCCGGCCCCGCCGACGCGGGCCGGCCCCGCGGCCGTACGACCCCGAGGGCGCCGAGCAGGAGGCGCTCACGCGGCGGCGCGGCCGCCCCGGACGCCCGTCCGTGCCGCAGTCCGAGCGGGGGCGGCGGCAGGACGCCGTGGACGTCGCCGCGGCCGCGGCCGCCGCGCTCGACGGCGCCGTGCTGCACGGCATGCCGCCCTCGCCGGTGGTCGCCGACCTCACCCAGGGGGTCAGCGTGGGCGACCGCGGGGAGACCACGCCGACGCCGACGCCGACGCCGACGCCCGCGCCGTTGCCGGCCGCGCGGCCCGAGCCGGAGAAGCTCCCCGAGCCGGAGCCCAGGGCCGAGCTCGCGGTGCCCGACCTGACCAAGAGACCGGCCGCCGAGCCGCGCGACCTGCCGCCGCGCGCCGAGCAGCTCCAGTTGTCCGGCGACATCACCTACGCCCTGCCCTCGCTGGACCTGCTCCGGCGCGGCGGCCCCGGCAAGGCCCGCAGCGCCGCCAACGACGCCGTCGTCGACGCGCTGCGCACCGTCTTCACCGAGTTCAAGGTGGACGCCGACGTCACGGGCTTCACCCGGGGGCCGACGGTCACCCGCTACGAGGTCACCCTCGGCCCCGCCGTCAAGGTCGAGCGGATCACCGCGCTGACCAAGAACATCGCGTACGCCGTCGCCAGCCCTGACGTGCGGATCATCAGCCCCATCCCCGGCAAGTCCGCGGTCGGCATCGAGATCCCGAACACCGACCGGGAGATGGTCAACCTCGGTGACGTGCTGCGCCTGGCGGAGTCCGCGGAGGACGACAACCCGATGCTGGTCGCCTTCGGCAAGGACGTCGAGGGCGGTTACGTGATGGACTCGCTGGCGAAGATGCCGCACATGCTGGTCGCCGGAGCCACCGGTTCCGGCAAGTCGTCCTGCATCAACTGCCTGATCACCTCGATCATGATGCGGGCGACCCCGGAGGACGTCCGGATGATCCTGGTCGACCCCAAGCGCGTCGAGCTCACCGCCTACGAGGGCATCCCGCACCTGATCACGCCGATCATCACCAACCCGAAGCGGGCCGCCGAGGCGCTGCAGTGGGTGGTGCGGGAAATGGACCTGCGCTACGACGACCTGGCGGCCTACGGCTACCGGCACATCGACGACTTCAACCGCGCCGTGCGCGAGGGCAGGGCCAAGCCGCCCGAGGGCAGCGAGCGGGAGCTGCAGCCGTACCCCTACCTGCTGGTGATCGTCGACGAGCTCGCCGACCTGATGATGGTGGCGCCGCGGGACGTCGAGGACGCGATCGTGCGCATCACGCAGCTCGCGCGCGCGGCCGGCATCCACCTGGTGCTCGCCACCCAGCGGCCGTCGGTGGACGTCGTCACCGGCCTGATCAAGGCGAACGTGCCGTCGCGGCTGGCGTTCGCCACCTCCTCGCTGGCGGACTCGCGGGTCATCCTGGACCAGCCCGGCGCCGAGAAGCTGATCGGCAAGGGCGACGGGCTGTTCCTGCCGATGGGCGCGAACAAACCCACGCGTATGCAGGGCGCGTTCGTGACCGAGGAGGAGGTCGCGGCCGTCGTCCAGCACTGCAAGGACCAGATGGCGCCGGTCTTCCGGGACGACGTCACCGTCGGCAGCAAGCAGAAGAAGGAGATCGACGAGGACATCGGCGACGACCTCGACCTGCTGTGCCAGGCGGCCGAGCTGGTCGTCTCCACCCAGTTCGGGTCGACCTCCATGCTCCAGCGCAAGTTGCGCGTCGGCTTCGCCAAGGCCGGGCGGCTGATGGACCTGATGGAGTCACGGAACATCGTGGGGCCGAGCGAGGGCTCCAAGGCACGTGATGTTCTTGTGAAACCCGATGAGCTGGATGGCGTGCTGGCCGTCATCCGTGGGGAGTCTGAAGGGTAGGCAAGCGGGTCACGCTCGTCGGCTCGCCGCACGGCGTTGTTCGATCGTGACTCACCCGTAAGGGATCATTGAGCAACCGTTCTCCCATGACGCACGTCAAGTTGAGGGAAGCGACAATCACTCGCCTCACCATGCGTCAAGCACCACACCCGGCGACGAGACCCGAGACCATTCCGATGGCGTACAAAGTCCGTCCGCCGGGTTGCCCCACCCTTTTGCACCCCCCCTAGACTGAACCTCCAGCACAGGTGGCTACACGCTCGAAAGGCGCCCCCGTGTCCATCGGCAACTCCCCTGAAGACGAGCGTCCGTTCGAAGACGTAGAAGGCGTATCCGAGGAAGTCCGCCCCTCCATCGGCCGTGCTCTCCAGCAGGCGCGGATCGCCGCCGGGCTGACCGTCGACGACGTCAGTACCGCCACCCGGGTCCGTATCACCATCGTGCACGCCATCGAGGCGGACGACTTCGCGCCGTGCGGCGGCGACGTGTACGCGCGCGGGCACATCAGGACCCTGGCCAAGCACGTCCACCTGGATCCGGACCCGCTCCTCGAACAGTACGACGCCGAGCGCGGCGGGCGTCCCGCGCCGACGCCGGCGGCGCCGCTGTTCGAGGCCGAACGCATCCGTCCGGAGCGGCGCGGGCCCAACTGGACCGCGGCCATGGTGGCCGCGATCGTCGCCGTGATCGGCTTCGCCGGGTTCACCCTGTTCAAGGGGGACTCCGAGGCCGGTTCCAAGGCGTCGGTCGCCGAGGGTACCAAGCCCTCGGCCGGCGGGTCCGCCTCCTCGTCGGCCGACGCGCCCAAGCCCACCGACTCCAAGCCCGACCCCACCGAGAGCGCCATCGCGGCCGCGCCCCGGGACAAGGTCACCGTCCAGGTCAGCGCCGTCGACGGCCGCAGCTGGATCTCCGCCAAGGACCACAACGGCCGGCTCCTCTTCGACGGCCTGCTCAAGCAGGGCCAGTCCAAGACCTTCCAGGACAGTTCCCAGATCAACCTGGTGCTGGGTGACGCGGGGGCCATCCAGCTGTACGTGAACGGCAAGAAGATCGAGGACGACTTCCAGCCCGGCGCCGTGGAGCGGCTGACGTACACGAAGGGCGACCCGCAGGTCGGGTGAGCGGCTCCCGGGCCGGGTGACGTGGACGGGGCCGGCCGAGACGGCCAACCCCGTCGACGTGGGGTGTCAGCGGGACGAAGTAGTCTTGAGCCCATGCCTGAACGCCGTACCGTCGCACTCGTCACCCTTGGCTGCGCCCGTAACGAGGTGGACTCGGAGGAGCTCGCAGGCCGTTTGGAGGCGGACGGCTGGGAGCTCGTCGAGGACGCCGAGGAAGCGGACGTCGCCGTCGTGAACACGTGCGGTTTCGTCGACGCCGCCAAGAAGGACTCCGTCGACGCCCTCCTGGAGGCCAATGACCTCAAGGGGCACGGCAGAACCCAGGCCGTGGTGGCGGTGGGCTGCATGGCCGAGCGGTACGGCAAGGAACTCGCCGAGGCGCTCCCCGAGGCCGACGGCGTGCTCGGCTTCGACGACTACGCCGACATCTCCGACCGGCTGCAGACCATCCTGAACGGCGGCATCCACGCCGCGCACACCCCGCGCGACCGGCGCAAGCTGCTGCCGATCAGCCCGGCCGAGCGGCAGTCGGCGGCCGACGTGGCGCTGCCGGGCCACGGTGCTCCCACGGACCTGCCGGAGGGCCTCGCCCCGGCCTCCGGCCCGCGCGCGCCGCTGCGGCGCCGGCTGGACGGCAGCCCCGTCGCCTCGGTCAAGCTGGCCTCCGGCTGCGACCGGCGCTGCTCCTTCTGCGCCATCCCGTCCTTCCGCGGCTCCTTCATCTCGCGCCGCCCCGGCGACGTGCTGAACGAGACGCGGTGGCTGGCCGAACAGGGGGTGAAGGAGATCATGCTGGTCTCCGAGAACAACACCTCCTACGGCAAGGACCTCGGCGACATCCGGCTGCTGGAGTCGCTGCTGCCGGAGCTGGCGGAGGTGGACGGCATCGAGCGGGTGCGCGTCAGCTATCTCCAGCCCGCCGAGATGCGGCCCGGCCTGATCGACGTCCTGACCTCGACGCCGAAGGTCGCGCCCTACTTCGACCTGTCGTTCCAGCACTCCGCGCCGGGCGTGCTGCGCGCGATGCGCCGGTTCGGCGACACCGACCGGTTCCTGGAACTGCTCGACACCATCCGGAGCAAGGCGCCCGAGGCGGGCGTGCGGTCCAACTTCATCGTGGGCTTCCCCGGCGAGACCGAGGCCGACCTGGCCGAGCTGGAGCGCTTCCTGAACGGGGCGCGGCTGGACGCGATCGGCGTCTTCGGCTACTCCGACGAGGAGGGCACCGAAGCGGCGACCTACGACAACAAGCTCGACGAGGACGTCGTCGCCGAGCGGCTCGCCCACATCTCGCAGCTCGCGGAGGAACTGGTCTCGCAGCGGGCCGAGGAGCGGGTCGGGCAGACCGTGCGGGTGCTGGTGGAGTCGGTGGGCGGCGAGGACGGTACCCATGGCCGGGCGGCGCACCAGGCGCCGGAGACGGACGGCCAGGTACTGCTCAGCGGTGGCGCGGGCGGCGAGGCACTGAGCGTCGGCCGTATCGTCGAGGCGAAGGTGGTCGGTACGGAAGGCGTCGACCTGGTGGCCGAGCCGCCGGCCGTGTTGGTGAGTGCCGCCGGCGACGGCCGGGCCGGCAGTGAGGAGGCGGGCAGATGACCGGAGTACCGGCGTCCGCCGCGGGTGGCCCCGCCCGGGGGAACGGCACGGCCGCGGCCTCCCAGGAGGCCTCCTCGAACAGGTCTCCGCTGACGGAGGGTGCCGCGCAGGGCACGGGGGTGTCCGGCGGTGCGGGCGCCTCCGGGGTCCGGGCCGTGGGTGCGGGTGTTTCCGGGGCCGGGGCCACGGCTGTGAGCGGCTCCGGGTCCGGTGTCGTGGAGGTTCCCGCGAGGGGTGTCGCCGGTGTGGGCGACTCCGCGGGCGGGGCTGCGGGTGCGGGCGGCTCCCGGGGCGGCGTCCCTGGTGAGAGTGGCTTCGGGAGCGGGGCTCCCGGTGTGCGGGGCTCGGAGGCGGGTGGCGCCGGGGTTTCCGTGACTGGCGTCGGGGTTCCCGTGGGTGAGAAGCCGGCACGTGGGAAGAAGATCGCGGCCGCGGCGGTGAACCAGGCCAGCGTCTGGAACATCGCCAATTTCCTGACCATGCTCCGGTTGTTCCTGGTCCCCGGCTTCGTCGCGCTGATGCTGGCCGACGGCGGCTACGACCCGGCGTGGCGCTCGCTCGCCTGGGCGGCCTTCGCCGTCGCCATGATCACCGACCTGTTCGACGGCCACCTGGCGCGTACCTACAACCTCGTCACCGACTTCGGGAAGATCGCCGACCCGATAGCCGACAAGGCGATCATGGGTGCGGCGCTGGTCTGCCTGTCGGCGCTGGGTGATCTGCCCTGGTGGGTGACGGCGGTGATCCTCGGGCGGGAACTCGGGATCACCCTGCTGCGTTTTCTGGTCATTCGCTACGGCGTCATCCCCGCGAGCCGCGGCGGGAAGCTGAAGACCCTCACCCAGGGCGTGGCCGTGGGGATGTACGTGCTGGCGCTCACGGGCTGGCTGGCCACCCTGCGGTTCTGGGTGATGGCCGCCGCGGTCGTACTGACCGTGGCGACCGGGCTCGACTATGTGAGACAGGCCATTGTGCTGCGCAGGCGGGGAATCGCCGAACGCAGGGCCGCGTTGGAGGAGACGAAAGCGTGAGTTCCCCGGCCACCGAGGTGGTGCGACTACTCACCGTGAGAGGTGAGACCGTCGCCGTGGCCGAGTCACTGACGGGTGGCCTGGTAGCGGCGGAGCTGACCGGGGTCCCCGGCGCGTCCCAGGCCTTCCGGGGGTCGGTGACGGCGTACGCGACCGAACTCAAGCATCGGCTGCTCGGCGTGGACGCCACCCTGCTGGCTCAGTGCGGAGCGGTGGATCCCCAGGTCGCGGCCGAGATGGCGGCCGGTGTGCGGAAGGCGCTGGGCGCCGACTGGGGCATCGCGACCACCGGTGTCGCCGGTCCGGACCCCCAGGACGGACAGCCCGTCGGGACCGTTTTCGTCGCGGTGGACGGGCCGTTCGGACCGGGTCCCGGTTCTGCCGGTGGCGGAAAAGTGGAAGCGCTGAGGTTGAACGGTCGGCGGGCGGAAATTCGTATGGAGAGTGTACGGAGCGTACTCGCACTCCTTCTGAGGGAGCTTGCGAGCGAACAGACTGGGAATGAGCGGGCACAGGATACGGAACGGAACGGGGGGTTTTGATGTTTGCAGCCCTGAGTGAACACGACATCGCTCCCCGCACGGCCGCAGCGCGAGGCGGTACGGTGGGGCGTGAAGGATGCGGCTACGCGGTCCGAGGAGGGAGCCACCGATGATTCTGCTCCGTCGCCTGCTGGGTGACGTGCTGCGTCGGCAGCGCCAGCGCCAGGGCCGTACTCTGCGCGAAGTCTCCTCGTCCGCCCGAGTCTCACTCGGCTATCTCTCCGAGGTGGAGCGGGGGCAGAAGGAGGCTTCCTCCGAGCTGCTCTCCGCCATCTGCGACGCGCTGGACGTACGGATGTCCGAGCTCATGCGGGAAGTGAGCGACGAGCTCGCGCTCGCCGAACTGGCCCAGTCCGCAGCGGCCACCCCCCGTGAGCCTGTGCCCACGCCGGTTCGTCCGATGCTGGGTTCCGTGTCGGTGGCCGGTGTGCCACCGGAACGGGTGACCATCAAGGCGCCCTCCGAGACGGTGGACGTGGTCGCCGCGTGAGCTGAGTCGCGCGGCGCGTGTATGAGGCCCCGGCCGGGGCTTCTCCGGGGAGACCCGGGGGAGTGTGGTCGGGGTTTTCGCGTGTCCGGGTTCTGCGACGGATCCCGGGGCTGGTGGGGTTCCGTTTTGGGTGCGTTTGCCGGTCTCGGGTGGCGCGGTCATCGTGGAGGACATGACGGGCGAGCCAACGGAGGTGCGATGTACGTCGTGAAGAGCCCGCTGTCCGACGCCGATCTGAAGACCGTTGCCGAGGCCTTGCAGGGTGCCCTCGTCGACCTGATCGACCTCGGCCTGGTGGCCAAGCAAGTTCACTGGAACGTGGTGGGACCCCGCTTCCGCACCGTGCACCTTCAGCTCGATGAGGTCGTGGCCAGTGCGCGCACCCACTCCGACACGGTCGCCGAGCGGGCCTCGGCGCTGGGCGTCTCACCCGACGGGCGTGCCTCGACGGTGGCGGTGGGCAGCGGTATCGCCGCGACGGCCGGCGGCTGGATCAGGGACGCGGACGCCGTCGAGGCACTCGTGAACGCCCTGGGGGCGGTGATCGGAGGGATGCGGGAGCGGGTGCGGGCGACGGGGGAGGCGGATCCGGTCTCGCAGGACCTGCTGATCGGAATCACCGCGGATCTGGAGAAGCACCACTGGATGTTCCAGGCCGAGAACGGCTGACCCGGGGCGGGCCGGGGCGGGCCTCGGCGCCGGGCGGGTGGGGTGTCGGTGGGCGGCCCTGGTTGGGCGCTGGTGCGGGTGGTCGGCGCCGGAGGGCGCGTGGTGGCGCCGGGTGTGTGCGTACCGAAGGCTGTGACGGCCGGCGGTGGCGGCCGGGGCGTGCGGTTGCCACCGCTTGATCCGGGTGCCCCTGATTCCCACGGCGTGGACGAGAGGTGCGCCCCTGTGCCGCTGGTGCGCCCTCCCGTGGTGGGAGGGCACGTGACTAGCGTCGTCCCGGAAAGAGGGCGCCGCTGTCTGGCGTCGAGCGGGAGGTGACGGCCATGGCGGGGCGAACAGTGCGCTGCGGGGCCGCCCTGGGACTCGGCGCCGTGTGGTGGTGGGCCGTGCTGCGGCTGGTGACGGCGCCGGATGCGGGGGCGCTGGAAGGGGTGGTCGCGGCCGGGGGGTGGGGGCTGAGCGTGTTGCCGGTGCACTGTGTGCCAGGGGGGCGTGCGGCGGGCTCGCTCGGGAAAGCGGTGTGGCGGGCGGTCTGGGGGGCCGCCGCCAAGGGGGCGCCGCGCCCCCGCCCGGAGGGAGGGCCTGGGCCGTCCTGAGAGGCGGACACAGGGACGTCGGTGCGGCGGTTGGTCCAAGAGCGGGGGGCGTCCTGGGCGGTGCCGACAGCCGCCGGTCAGGGGGGTGCGCCTGGGGGACGTCGATGAGCCGGGCGTGGTGGGATCTCGTCGGGGCGGGCGTTGTCGTGGGGGCCGGCTGAGACGTGGTGCCGGTCCTCACCGGCGCGGTAAGTGCCGGGGGACGGTGCCGGGCCGGTCTGGCAGTGCGGGCACCAGTAGGTGGGGCGTTCGCGGGAGCCGTCGCCCTGGTCGGCGACGCGGACGGCGGTGCGGCAGCGCAGACACGGGCGGGGCGCGCGGCCGTACACGAACAGGTCCTGGCCCCGGCGGCCTGTCGTGCTGCGGATCGGACGGTCGCGGTTGACCTCCAGCAGCCGCTTCGCGAGGAGCGGGAGCTTGGCGGCGCGGTCGGCGGGGAGGGCGCCGACCGGGAGCCAGGGGGTGGTGCCGAGCAGGAAGCAGAGCTCGCTCTTGAAGACGTTGCCGATGCCGGCGAGATTGCGCTGGTCGAGCAGGGCCTCGCCGAGGGGGCGGGCGGGGTTGCCGAGCAGGTTGGCCAGCGCCCGGTCCGGGTCCCAGTCCGGGCCCAGCAGGTCGGGGCCGAGGTGGCCGACGACTCGGTCCTCTTCGGTGGTGCGGAGCAGTTCCAGGACGGGGAGGCGGTAGCCGACGGCGGTGTGGTCGGCATTGCCGAGGACCGCGCGGATCTGGTGAGCCGGGCCGCCGCTCCAGCGTGCGCCGGTCGCGAACACCTTCCAGGTGCCGTCCATCCTGAGGTGCGAGTGGAGGGTCAGGCCGCCTTCGATGCGGGTGAGGAGGTGTTTGCCGCGGGGGGTGACGTCCAGCACGGTGCGGCCGGTGAGGTCGGCCGTCGCGAACCTCGGGACGCGGAGGTCGGAGTGCGTCAGGACCTCGCCGGCGAGGGCGGTGTGCAGGCGCCTCGCGGATTGCCAGACCGTGTCTCCTTCGGGCATGCGTTCAGGGTTGCACGTTCCCGGGGTCCCGGAGTCCGGGGTTCGGCTCCGAGGTGTCCGTCATGGCTCACGCCCGCAGGCGCAGGCCTCTGGGGGTGGCGACGAAGCCCGCTGCCTCCAGCAGGGTGCCCACGGGCGACGTGAGGGCGGCGGCGCCGTTGATGCGCTCCACGGTGACCGTGCCCAGGGCGCCCGCGCGGGCCGCCTCCGCGAGGGCCTCGGCGGCGGGGCCCAGCCGCGGGTCGTCGGTGGGGCCGCCGTCCGGGGTGGCGGGCCAGGCCAGGAGGGTCTTGCCGCCGCGCTCCATGTAGAGGGCCGGCTCGCCGTCGACCAGGACGATCAGGGAACCCGCCTTGCGGCCCGGCTTGTGGCCGGCGCCGGCCGGTGGCTCCGGCCAGGGCAGGGCGGCGCCGTACGCGTTCGCCGGGTCGGCCGCGGCCAGGACGACGGCGCGGGAGGCGGGGGCACGGCGATCGGGGCGGGCCGGTGAGCCCGGGGCGCGGCCGCCGTTCTGCCACGGGGGCGCGGGGGTGCGGCCGCCGTTCTGCCAGGTGGGTGCCTGGGGAGCGGCGTCGGCGTGATCCCTCGGGGACGCGTACTCGCCCGGCGCCGGGTGGGCGAGCGGAGTGTCGCCGTCCGGGGTGTCGAACGCCTCGTCGTCCCGGTAGGCGTGGTCGTCGAACGGGCCGAGAGCCTCGGCGGGCGAGAAGAAGCCCTCGGACGAGCCGGTCGTGCCGTTGTCGAACGTGCCGCTGCCGGCGGGGAAGCCGGCGCCGTACCCGAAGGCCGGGTCGGGCAGGCCGTCGCCGCGATCACGGGCGTTGGCCACGGCTCGGAGCCGGTCGACGGCACCGTCCATCGCGAACTGTGCGGCACCGAGGCCCTCCACCACATAGCCGCGCCGCGCCTGACCGCTCTCCTCGAAGGCGGACAGGATGCGGTACGTCGCCGAGAACCCGCCCTCGACGCCCTCCGCGGCGACCGCGCCCCGGGTCACCACGCCGTGCCGGTCGAGCAGGGTGCGGGCCAGGGCGTGGGCGCGGACGGTCGGATCGGGTTCGTGGGCCGGCAGCAGGGACCAGCGGCCGGCGACCGTGGGCGGGCCGCTGCGGGACGCCGTACGGGCGGCGGCGGTCAGCGAGCCGTACCGGCCGCGCGGGACCGTGCGCTTGGCGCGGTGGGCCGTGGCCCCCGCGGTGCGGCCCGAGCCGAGCAGGGAGCGCAGCGGGGCGAGGGTGTCGTTGGTCAGCCGTCCGGACCAGGCCAGGTCCCACAGGGCGTCGGCCAGTTGCGGGTCGGTGGCCTCGGGGTGCGTGGTGGCGCGCACTTGGTCGGCGATCTGGCGGAAGAACAGGCCGTAGCCGCCGGAGAGGGTGTGCAGGACGGACTCGTGGAGGGCCGTCAGCTCCAGGGGGTGCGGGGATGGCAGCAGCAGGGGGGCCGCGTCCGCCATGTACAAGGACACCCAGCCGTCCTTGCCGGGGAGCGCGCCCGCCCCGGCCCACACCACCTCGCCGGCGGCCGTCAGCTCGTCGAGCATCGCCGGGGTGTAGTGGGCGACACGGGACGGCAGGACCAGCTTCTCCAGGGCGGAGGCGGGCACCGAGGCGCCCTGCAACTGCTCGACGGCGCGCACCAGCCCGTCGATGCCGCGCAGCGAGTGGCCCCGGCCGATGTGCTGCCACTGCGGGAGGAACTGGGCCAGCGCGGCCGGCGGGACCGGCTCCAGCTCGTGCCGCAGTGCGGCCAGGGAGCGGCGGCGCAGCCGGCGCAGGACTGCCGCGTCGCACCACTCCTGGCCGATGCCGGCCGGGTGGAACTCGCCCTGGACGACCCGGCCCGATGCCGCGAGCCGTTGCAGGGCGCCCTCGGTGACCGCCACGCCCAGGCCGAAGCGGGCGGCGGCCGTGGCCGACGTGAAGGGGCCGTGGGTGCGGGCGTGGCGCGCGAGGAGGTCGCCCAGCGGGTCCTTCACCGGCTCCATGAAGGCTTCCGGGACGCCGACCGGCAGGGCCGTGCCGAGTGCGTCGCGCAGGCGGCCCGCGTCCTCGATCGCCGCCCAGTGCCCGGCGCCGGCGATCCGGACCCGGATCGCGCGACGGGCCCCGGCCAGTTCCTCCGCCCACTGCGGCTCGGCGCCCCGTTCGGCCAGCTCGGCAGCGGTGAGCGGGCCGAGCAGCCGGAGCAGGTCGGCGACGCCTTCCGCGTCCTTCACGCGGCGGTCCGCGGTGAGCCACTGCAGCTCTCGCTCCAGCTCGGTCAGCACCTCGGCGTCGAGCAGCTCGCGCAGTTCCGCCTGGCCGAGCAGTTCGGCGAGCAGGCGCGAGTCCAGCGACAGGGCGGCGGCGCGGCGCTCGGCGAGCGGCGAGTCCCCCTCGTACAGGAACTGGGCGACGTACCCGAAGAGGAGCGAGCGGGCGAAGGGGGACGGCTCGGGGGTGGTGACCTCGACCAGGCGGACCTTGCGGGACTCCAGGTCGCCCATCAGCTCGACCAGGCCGGGCACGTCGAAGACGTCCTGGAGGCATTCGCGGACCGCCTCCAGGATGATCGGGAACGAGCCGAACTCGCCCGCCACCTGGAGCAGCTGGGAGGCGCGCTGGCGCTGCTGCCACAGGGGGGTGCGCCTGCCCGGGCTGCGGCGCGGCAGCAACAGCGCGCGGGCCGCGCACTCGCGGAACCGGGACGCGAACAGGGCCGAGCCGCCGACCTGGTCGGTGACGACCTGGTCGACCTCGCCCTTGTCGAAGACGACGTCCGCCGCGCCGACGGGGGCCCTCTCGGCGTCGTACTCCGCGCCCGGCTTCATCGGTTCCTGGTCCAGCAGGTCCAGGCCCATCAGGTCGGCGTCGGGCAGGCGCAGCACGATGCCGTCGTCGGCGTGCATGACCTGGGCGTCCATGCCGTACCGCTCGGACAGGCGGGCGCCGAGCGCGAGCGCCCACGGGGCGTGCACCTGGGCGCCGAAGGGGGAGTGGACGACGACCCGCCAGTCGCCGAGTTCGTCGCGGAAGCGTTCGACGACGATGGTGCGGTCGTCGGGGACGTGCCCGCAGGCCTCGCGCTGTTCGGCGAGGTAGGACAGCACGTTGTCGGCGGCCCAGGCGTCGAGGCCCGCGGCGAGCAGGCGCAGACGGGCGTCCTCCGTGCCGAGGGAGCCGACCTCGCGCAGGAACGCGCCCACCGCGCGGCCCAGTTCCAGCGGGCGGCCGAGCTGGTCGCCCTTCCAGAAGGGGAGGCGGCCCGGGACTCCGGGCGCGGGCGAGACCAGGACCCGGTCGCGGGTGATGTCCTCGATGCGCCAGGAGCTGGTGCCGAGCGTGAAGACGTCTCCGACGCGGGACTCGTAGACCATCTCCTCGTCCAGCTCGCCGACCCGGCCGCCGCCCTTCTTGGGGTCGGCGCCGGCCAGGAACACACCGAACAGTCCGCGGTCGGGGATGGTGCCGCCGGAGGTGACGGCGAGGCGCTGCGCGCCGGGGCGGCCGGTGATCGTGCCCGTCACCCGGTCCCACACCACGCGCGGGCGCAGCTCCGCGAACGCGTCGGACGGGTAGCGGCCGGCCAGCATGTCCAGGACCGCGGTGAACGCCGACTCGGGGAGCGAGGCGAAGGGGGCGGCGCGGCGGATCAGGGCGAGCAGGTCGTCGACCTGCCAGGTGTCCATCGCCGTCATCGCGACGAGCTGCTGGGCCAGCACGTCGAGCGGGTTGGCGGGGACCTTCAGGGACTCGATCGCGCCCGTGCGCATCCGCTCGGTGACCACGGCCGCCTGGACCAGGTCGCCGCGGTACTTCGGGAACACGACGCCGGTGGAGACCGCGCCGACCTGGTGGCCCGCGCGGCCGACGCGCTGGAGGCCGGAGGCCACGGACGGCGGGGACTCCACCTGGACGACGAGGTCCACCGCGCCCATGTCGATGCCCAGCTCCAGGCTGGAGGTGGCGACGACGGCCGGGAGGCGGCCCGCCTTGAGGTCCTCCTCGACGAGGGCGCGCTGCTCCTTGGAGACCGAGCCGTGGTGGGCGCGGGCGAGGACGGGCGGGGCGCCCTGGGCGGCGCCGGAGCCGCCCATGAGCTCGGCCGGGGCGTGGTGGTCGTCCAGGGGTTCGCCGGTCGCCCGCTCGTAGGCGATCTCGTTGAGGCGGTTGCAGAGGCGCTCCGCGAGGCGGCGGGAGTTGGCGAAGACGATGGTGGAGCGGTGAGACTGGACGAGGTCGGCGATGCGTTCCTCGACGTGCGGCCAGATGGACGGGCGGTCCCCGCCCTCGGGGCCGGTGTCGGTGGCCGGGGAGGCACCCAGTTCAGCCATGTCCTCCACCGGGACCACGACGGAGAGGTCGAACTCCTTGCCGGACTCCGGCTGGACGGTCTCCACCCTGCGGCGGGGGGAGAGGAAACGGGCGACCTCGTCCACCGGGCGGACGGTGGCGGAGAGGCCGATGCGGCGGGCCGGCTTCGGCAGGAGCTCGTCCAGGCGTTCCAGGGTGAGCGCGAGGTGGGCACCGCGCTTGGTGCCGGCGACGGCGTGCACCTCGTCCAGGATGACCGTCTCCACGCCGGTCAGGGCCTCACGGGTGGCGGACGTGAGCATGAGGAACAGGGACTCGGGGGTGGTGATCAGGATGTCCGGGGGGCGGGTGGACAGGGCCCGGCGCTCCGCGGCCGGGGTGTCGCCGGAGCGGATGCCCACCTTGACGTCGGGCTCGGGCAGGCCCAGGCGGACGGATTCGTGGCGGATGCCGGTGAGGGGGCTGCGGAGGTTGCGCTCCACGTCGACGGCGAGGGCCTTCAGGGGGGAGACGTAGAGGACTCGGCAGCGTTTCCTGGGGTCGGCGGGGTGGGGGGTGGAGGTGAGCTGGTCCAGGGCGGCGAGGAAGGCGGCGAGGGTCTTGCCGGAGCCGGTGGGGGCGACGACGAGGACGTCCGAGCCTTCGCGGATGGCCCGCCAGGCGCCTGCCTGGGCGGGGGTGGGCGCGGAGAAGGCCCCCGTGAACCAGCCGCGGGTCGCGGGGGAGAAGCCGTCCAGGGCTCGGTGCGTGGAGCTCGCCATGCGTCCATCCTGCACCTCGGCTCTGACAATGGGGCTGAGCTGCGGGTTCTGGGGTGGGGTGTCCGTGGGCGCAGCTGTGCGGGCGGGTGCCTGCGGCGGCCTGTGCGGGGGGTGCGTGGTTGCTGTGGCGCTGTCTGCCGGTGGGTGGGTCGGGGCCGTGCCGGG
>NZ_JBHMCY010000094.1:0-25758 GCF_042430725.1 Streptomyces cinereospinus
GCGAGCGTGCGTGCCGGGCGTCGCGACGGGGCGAACGTTGCCTGCCGCGGCACCAGGGGGTGCCGATCGCCCCGGGGTCCGTCCGGTGCTCCCCGTCCGCGTGCCGGGCCTCGCGACGCCAGGTGCCGCGCCGGGCGGTCGCGGCGCCCGGCCGGCCCCCTCAGGCGGCCCGTTCGCGGGCCCGGCGGGCGGCGTCGGGCACGGCACCCCGGTGGACCGGCCCGTGCCCGGGCAGCAGCACCTCGGCCGACAGCCCCTCGATCAGGTCCAGCGAGGCCAGGGCGCGGGCCCGTTCGTGGTGGAACATGTCGGGCAGCAGCTGGGGGCCCTTGACGCGGGTGGTCGCGTGGCCGCTGACCAGCGCGTCGCCGGAGATGACGACCCCGCTCCCGGGCAGGTGGAACACGCAGTGCCCGTCGGTGTGGCCGGGGGTGTGCACGGGGACCGGGCGCCCCGGCAGATCCAGCGGGCCCGCCGCCGGGAACGGCTCGGGCGCGGCGACCGGGACGTGCGCGGTGCCGCCCGACCGGATCGCGTGCACCGCCCACGGCAGCACGCCCGGACGCCAGCCGTTGCGCAGCACCCGGCCCACGGACACCTGGTGCAGGAACTCCCGGCGCGCGTGCGGCACTTCCGCCTCGTGCAGGTACACGGGCGTGCCGTACGTCGCGCGCAGGTACTCCGCCGAGCCGAGGTGGTCGTTGTGGGCGTGGGTGATCAGCACCGCGGCGACCGCCTCCGGTGAACTGCCCACCGCCGCGAGGGAGCCGAGCAGCCGCTGCCGGTCCCCGAGGTAGCCGGTGTCGACCAGGGTGACGGCGTCCCCGTCCTTGAGGATCACCCAGTTGGTGTCGCTGCCGTGCACCAGGTAGGTGCCGTCGGCTACTTGCTGCACGTCTGCCCGCATGATCGTCCCGTAGGTGAGGTCCGCACCCGACCCGGACAGCAAACCAGACCGGACGGCCGATGCCGGCCCGGGACCCGCCTTCGCCGGCCCCGGGCCCGGGACGACGGGTGCCGCCGGCTCAGTTCACGCCGTGCGGGCGGAACTGGACGCTGATCCGCGGCCCCGCCGCCCGCGTGGACTTGGGCACGCAGTGCTCCCACGTCCGCTGGCAGGAGCCGCCCATCACGATCAGGTCGCCGTGCCCGAGCGGCCGCCGGACGGTCTCGCCGCCGCCGTGCGCCGGGCGCAGCAGCAGGTCGCGGGGCGCGCCGACGGAGAGGATCGCGACCATGGTGTCCTCGCGGGCGCCGCGCCCGATCCGGTCGCCGTGCCAGGCGACGCTGTCGCGGCCGTCGCGGTAGTAGCACAGGCCCGCCGTGGCGAACGGTTCGCCCAGCTCGTCGGCGTAGTGCGCGGACAGCGCGTCCCGGGCTCCGGCGAGCACCGGGTGGGGCAGCGGATCGTCCGCGCGGTAGTACGCCAGCAGCCGGGGCACGTCGACGACGTGGTCGTACATCGTGCGGCGCTCGGCCCGCCACGGCACCTCGGCCGCCAGCTGTTCGAACAGCGGGTCGGAACCGTTCAGCCACCCCGGCAGTACGTCGATCCAGGCGCCGGAGCCCAGGGCGGTGCGGCGCAGCCCGTCGAGCGGGCCGAGCCGGACCTCGTCGGTCTGGTCGAAGAGCGAACCCTGGAGGTGCGTGGCCATGCCCTCAGCGTACCTCCTATTCGAATACATGTTCCATAAAGAGATCGCGGCGAGATGCGCGGTGCCGTGCCGCCGCGGCGGGATCCGGGCGGTCACGACCCTTTCGACACCTCTCCGTATCGCATACGTTCGCGTATCGAACGGGGGGCGCAGATGGAACACCCGCCCGGCCTCCTGGACGCCGCCTTCGCGGGGTGCGGGGCCAAGGGCCGGTCGTCGGCGGTGCGGTCGCGCTCGAGGCGCGGGCCTGGCCGAGGGCAATGCGGTTGGCGGGCGGGTGCCGATCGAGGAGGTGCGCGCCGCCGCCGGGTACAGCCGGGGCGCCTTCTGCTCGCACTTCACCAGCCTGGACGAGCTGTTCTCCGCCCTCTGCCGGCAGCGCGCCGACCTGATCGCCGAGCAGGTCTCCGGGGCGCTCGCCCAGGACGGCCCGGACCTCGACGTGCCCGCCGCCTTCCACCGGGTCACCGAGGCGGGCCTGCTCGACCTGGACCGGCTGCTGGTCAACACCGACTTCCTGGTGCCCGCCGCCCACGACGCGGCCGTGGCCCGGACGCTGCTGGAGCACCGGGCCCGGCTGCGCGGCGCGATCGCCGAACGGCTCGCCCGCGCACCGGGCCGCACCGCCCTGCCCACCGCGTCCGGCGGCGTCGACACCGCCGCCCACGCGCTCGTCGCCGCGTACGGCGAAGTCACCGCCCAACCGCTGCTGGACAAGGACGTCGAGCACGCCCGCGCGTGGCTCGAGCACTGCTCACCGCCCTGCCGGCCGACGGCAGCGGCACACCTCGATGAGCCAGGAAGGGACGATCGCCATGGAGGCCGACGTCATCGTCGTCGGAGCGGGCCTGGCCGGCCTGGTCGCCGCGCACGAACTCACCAGCCGGGGCCGCCGGGTGGCGCTGGTCGACCAGGAGAACGCCGCCAACCTCGGCGGGCAGGCGTTCTGGTCCTTCGGCGGGCTGTTCCTGGTCGACTCGCCGGAGCAGCGGCGCCTCGGCGTGAAGGACTCCTTCGACCTCGCCTGGAACGACTGGCAGGGCAGCGCCGGGTTCGACCGGGTGGACGACGAGGACTCCTGGGCGGTGCGCTGGGCGCGGGCCTACGTCGAATTCGCGGCGGGGGAGAAGCGGTCCTGGCTGGCGGGGCACGGCCTCACGTTCCTGCCCACGGTCGGCTGGGCCGAGCGCGGCGACCTGCGCGCCCACGGGCACGGCAACTCCGTGCCCCGGTTCCACATCGCCTGGGGCACCGGCACCGGGGTCGTGGAGCCGTTCGTGCGGTACGCCCGGCAGGCCGCCCGCGACGGGCTGCTCACCTTCCACCACCGCCACCGGGTCGACCACCTCGTGGTCGAGGGCGGTGCCGTCCGCGGCGTGCGCGGCACGCTCCTGGCCGACGACGACTGCCCGCGCGGCGTCGCCTCCCGCCGCGACGCGACCGGCGACTTCGCGCTCACCGCCCAGGCCGTCGTCGTCACCACCGGCGGCATCGGCGCCAACCACGACATGGTCCGCCGTCACTGGCCCGAGCGGCTCGGCACCCCGCCCGCCGAGATGGTCACCGGCGTCCCCTCCTACGTCGACGGCCGCATGCTCGACATCGCCGCCGAGGCGGGCGTGCGGCTGGTCAACCGCGACCGCATGTGGCACTACACCGAAGGGCTGCGCAACTGGGACCCGATCTGGCCCGGCCACGGCATCCGCATCCTGCCCGGTCCGTCCTCGATGTGGTTCGACGCCCTCGGGCGCCGCCTGCCCGCCCCCTGCCTGCCCGGTTACGACACCCTCAACACGCTCAGGCACCTGCGCGCCACCGACGACCTCGCCCGCCACGACCACTCCTGGTTCGTTCTCACCCGGCGGATCGTCGAGAAGGAGTTCGCGCTGTCGGGGTCCGAGCAGAACCCCGACATCACCGCCAAGGACCGCAAGGCCTTCCTGCGGGAACGCGTCCTCGGCAAGGGCGCGCCCGGCCCGGTGGCGGCCTTCCTGCGCAACGGCGCCGACTTCGTGACCGCCCCCACCCTCGGGCGACTCGTCGAGAAGATGAACGGCCTGACCGCCGAGCCGCTCCTCGACGCCGAGGTGATACGGCGCCAGATCGAGGCCCGGGACGCGCAGATCGCCCACCCGTACAGCAAGGACGCCCAGGTGCAGGGCATCCGCAACGCCCGCCGCTACATCGGCGACCGCCTCGGCCGCGTCGCCACCCCGCACCGCATCCTCGACCCGGCGGCCGGACCCCTGATCGGCGTCAAGCTGCACGTGCTGACCCGCAAGACGCTGGGCGGCATCCAGACCGACCTGGACTCCCGCGCCCTCGGTGCCGACGGGCGGCCCGTCGACGGGCTGTACGCGGCGGGCGAGGTCGCGGGCTTCGGCGGGGGCGGCGTCCACGGCTACAACGCGCTGGAGGGCACCTTTCTCGGCGGCTGCCTCTTCTCGGGCCGTGCGGCGGGCCGGGCGGCCGCCCGACAGGCCGGCTAGTGCCGTGGCCCCAGGACCCGGCCAGGACCTCTTCTCAGGGCCGCAGGAGGCGGGCCAGCACCGTCGCGTGGCCCGTCTCCAGGTTCTTCGAGGCCGTCACCAGCGTCACCGTGCCCTCGGCCACCAACGCGCGCACCCGCCCGAGGAGTTCCGCCGCCCCGGGCTCCGCCAGCTCCGCCTCGTAGCGGCGCGCGAACTCCTCGGGCGAGCCCTCGCCCGCGTGGTACCAGCGGCGCAGCTCGGTGGAGGGGGTGAGCTCCTTGGGCCACTCGTCCACGCGGGCCGCCTCCTTCGCCAGGCCGCGCGGCCACAGCCGGTCGACCAGGACGCGCACACCGTCCTCGGGCTCCGGCGGTTCGTAGACACGGCGGACGCGGACACTCATGCGGGAGCCTTTCGAAGGGCGAGAGGTGTGACGGGAGCGTACGCCGGGCGGGTGGACGGAGCCGTGGAACCCGGCGGGTTCGTCACCTGTGTCGGCCAAGGTCGACGCATGACCAGACGCACCTGCCGGTTCCTGCTGCCGGTCGCCGCCCTGCTGCTCGCCGGATGCGGCGCCCCGGACCCGGACGAGGCCGTGCCCCCGCCCGGGCCCGTCGCCTCCGAGGCCAAGGCGCCCGGGCCCGGTCACTCCCTCGGGTCCGCCCCGCGGCCACTGCCCGGGCTCGGCCCCATGACCCGGGCCCGGGTGCCCGCCGACGCCCGCCAGGCCGTGGTGGTCACCGGCCGCGGCAAGGACTCCCCGGAGTCCGAGGCGGTCCTGTACGAGCGCACTCCGGCCGGCTGGCGGGCGCGCGGGGGCTGGCCCGCGCACAACGCGCTCAACGGCTGGACCGACGACCACCGGCTCGGTGACCTGCGCTCACCCGTCGGCGTGTTCACCCTCAGCGACGCCGGCGGGCTGCTCCCCGACCCCGGGACCCGGCTGCCGTACGACCACTCGGTCGCGTTCACGGCGACCGGTTCCGGCTTCGAGGGCGAGCCGCTGGCCGGCTCCTTCGACTACGTGGTCGCCATCGACTACAACCGCCGGCCCGGCACCTCGCCGCTCGACTGGTCCCGGCCGTTCGGCTCCGAGCACGGCGGCGGCATCTGGTTCCACGTCGACCACGGCGGGCCGACCCAGGCCTGCGTCAGCCTCGGCCGGGCCCACATGAAGGAGCTGCTGCGGGCGCTGGATCCGGACCGGCATCCCGTGGTCGTCATGGGGGACGCCGTCTCACTGGCCCGCTGAGCGCCGCACCCCGCCGGCCGGCAACCGGAAGGAAATCATCCGGTTCCTCTCGCCGGATGCGGGGTACTCCGGTCGCCGGACGCCGAGGAGGGAGGGCGGCCATGAACACGACGGACGATCTTCCGGTGGTACGCACACTCGCCGAACTCGCCGGGCTCGTCGAACGGCACCGGGGCCTGTACGTCCGCTGGTCGCGCGGCCCGGCGACCGACCTCGCGTCGGTCTCCAGCGTCGACGAGCTGACGGGCGTGCCGATGCCGGGCCTGTCGGCCAACCCGCTGGACGTCGAGGAGTGGTGGGAGGGGCGGCCGGTGGAGCTGTGGGTGGCCCGGCGGCTGTACGACTACGCCCACCTGCCGCACGAGAAGGGGCCGGGCGTCCGCCCCTGGGTCCTCAAGGGGCACGAGCGGGGCCGGGGGCCCGACAACGAGCCGCTGGTGGCGGACGTGGAGCCGCTGCGCTGGGTGGAGGACGGCGTGATCGAGGCGGCCCGGGCGGAGGTGCGCCGCCAGGAGAACGCCTGGGGGCCGCTGCGCCGGACGGGGCGGTGATCAGGGGGAGGACGGCCGGGGGGTGCTGCGCCGGGCCGGGCGGGGTGGTGGGCGCTGCGGGGCGCCCCTGGTGGTGCGCCGGCGGAAGAACGCCTGGGGCCGCTGTGCCGGACGGGTGGCGGGTGCCTCGTGGCGCCTCGGGTGGTGGTGCCGGGGTGGCGGGCGCTCGGGGTCGTCCTGGGGCGGTGGTGCGTGGGCAGGGGAACGCCTGGGGGCCGCTGCGCCGGACGGGGCGGTGGGGCGGCCCGGGTCACGCCGGGCGCAGCGCCTCGGCGGCCGCCTCCGTCACCGCCCGCGCCACCACCGCCAGCGCGGGCGAGTCCAGCTTCCACTGCTGCCAGTACAGCGGCACGTCCACCGCCCGGCCGGGCGCCAGCGGGACCAGGCGGCCCGTGGCCAGCAGCGGATCGGCCTGGACTTCCGGGAGTACGCCCCAGCCGAGGCCCGCGGCGACGGCCTCGACGAAGCCGTCCGAGGTGGGCACGTGGTGCCGGACCGCGCTCGCGCCCCCGCTGCCGGGCCGCAGCCGGCGCACGAACGCGTCCTGGAGGTCGTCCCGGCGGTCGAAGACCACGACCGGCGCCGCCGCGAGGGTCTCGTCCAGCGGTCCGTCCAGATGCCGCGCGGCGAAACCGGGGTGGGCCGCGGCGACGTAGCGCATGACGCCGAGCGCGCGCACCGAGCAGCCCGGCACGGGCACGGACGACGACGTCACCGCCGCCATCACCAGGCCCTCGCGCAGCAGCGCCGCCGTGTGGTCCTGGTCCTCGCGGCGCAGCTCGAAGCAGAGCCGCAGCTCCTCGGTGGCCCGCGAGAGCGCCGGCAGGAACCAGGTCGCCAGCGAGTCGGAGTTCACCGCGACGGAGACCCGGGTCGCCTCCCCGGCACCGCTCATCCCCAGATCGGCGCGGGCGTCCCGCTCCAGCCGGGCGAGCTGACGGGCCAGCCGCACCACGATCTCGCCGGACTCCGTCGGCCGCACCGGCTTCGTCCGCATCAGCAGGATCCGCCCGGTGCGCTGCTCCAGGGCCTTCACCCGCTGACTGACCGCCGACGGCGTCACGTGCAGCGCGGCGGCGGCCGCCTCGAAGGTGCCCTCGTCGACGACCGCCAGCAGGGTCCGCACCTGGTCGAGCGGAAGCTCCGTCATCGGCTGCCCTCTCCGTCGTCCATTAGCCGCCCTAAGGATACGTAAGAATCTTTAGCTGGACGGTCAGTGATCGCCTTCGTAGCGTCGACGGCATGTCCCACGCTCTCTCCGCCGCGGCCGCCGGCTTCGGCACCGGTCTGTCGCTCATCGTCGCCATCGGGGCCCAGAACGCCTTCGTCCTGCGCCAGGGGGTGCGCCGCGAGGCGGTCCTGACCGTGGTCGCCATCTGTGCCCTGTCCGACGCCGCCCTGATCGCCCTGGGGGTCGGTGGTGTCGGCGCGGTGGTGGCGGCCTGGCCGGGCGCGCTGACCGCGGTCGGCTGGATCGGCGGTGCCTTCCTGCTCGGCTACGGCGCTCTGGCGGCCCGCCGGGTGGTGAAGCCGCAGGGCGCGCTGCGCACGGAGGGGGAGACCGCGGGCTCGCGCCGGCGGGCGGTGCTCACCTGTCTGGCGATGACCTGGCTCAACCCGCACGTGTACCTCGACACCGTCTTCCTGCTGGGCTCGCTCGCCGCCGACCAGGGCCCGCTGCGCTGGACCTTCGGGATCGGCGCCGCGACGGCCAGCCTGTGCTGGTTCGCCGCGCTCGGCTTCGGCGCCCGGCTGCTCGGCCGCCGGCTGGCCCGGCCGGCCGCCTGGCGGGTGCTGGACGGGCTGGTCGCGGTGACGATGACCGTCCTCGGTGTCACCCTCATCGCCGGGAGCTGAGCCGAGGGGCTCCCGGGGCCGGCGGTGGCGGGCCTGCGATAGTGATCCACGGTTTTTCGAAAGTTGTAACGAGCAATCGAAGCAGTCGGGAAGCGCGTGGACACCAGCGAGAGCAGTACCGAGCACCCCACCGAGGAGCCCCCACCCGCCCGTCCGCCCGGGCGGGGCTGGCGGCGCTGGGCGATGGACACCCGCCCCCTGCGCCGCCCGGCCTACCGCCGGCTGTGGGGCTCGACCGTCGTCACGGCCGTCGGCAGCCAGCTGACCGCGGTCGCCGTGCCCAAGCAGATCTACGACATCACCGGCTCCTCCGCATGGGTCGGCTATGCCGGCCTCGCCGGTCTGCTGCCGCTGGTGGTGTTCGCGCTGTGGGGCGGAGCGGTCGCCGACAGCATGGACCGCCGGAAGCTGCTGCTGATCACCAACAGCGGCATCGCCGTCACCTCGGTGCTCTTCTGGCTCCAGGCCGTCACCGGTCTCGACTCGGTCGCCGTGCTCATGGTGCTGCTCGCCGCCCAGCAGGCCTTCTTCGGCCTGAACGCCCCGGCCCGCAGCGCCTCCGTCGCCCGGCTGGTCCCCGACCACGAACTCGCCGCCGCCAACGCCCTCGGCTCCACGGTCATGCAGACCGGCCTGGTCGCCGGGCCGCTGCTGGCCGGCGCCCTGATCCCGGTCATCGGCCTGCCCGAGCTGTACCTCATCGACGCGCTGGCCCTGTGCGTCGCCGTCTGGGCGGTGCTGCGGCTGCCCGCCCTGCCGCCGCTCGCCGTCACGGTGACCCGGCGGGCCGGCCTGCGGGAGATCGCGGCGGGGTTCCGGTACATCGCCCTGCACAAGGTGCTGCTGCTGTCCTTCCTCGCCGACATCGTCGCCATGGTCCTCGGCATGCCCCGCGCCCTGTTCCCCCAGCTCGCCGCGGAGACGTACGCCTCCTACGGCGAGGGCCTCGCCCTCGGCCTGCTGTTCGCGGCCATCCCGGTCGGCGCGGTGGCGGGCGGACTGCTCTCCGGCACCTTCTCACGGGCCCGGCGGCACGGCTGGATGGTGATCGGCTCGGTCGTCGCCTGGGGCGTCGCCATCACCGGTGCCGGGCTGAGCGCCGGCCTGTGGGTCGCGGTGGCGTTCCTGGCCGCCGCCGGGGTGGCCGACATGGTCTCGATGGTGTTCCGGAGCGCGATCCTGCTGTCCGCGGCGACCGACGAGATGCGGGGCCGGATGCAGGGCGTCTTCACGGTCGTCGTCGCGGGCGGCCCCCGGCTGGCCGACGTCCTGCACGGCACGGCCGGCTCGGCCTTCGGCGCGCGCACGGCCGTGGTGGCCGGCGGGCTGCTGGTCGTCGCCGTGATGCTCACCCTGGCCGCGGCGATCCCGGACCTGCGCCGCTACCAGGTCTGACGGCCCGCCCCACGCCTCCGCGCCCCCGCAGCCCGCGTAGCCCCGACGAACCCCGCGGTCCCCGCCGCCGCGTCGCCGACCCGTCCGGACAGCACACCTGGACGGGCCGACCTAGAGGCCGCCGCCGCGCCGGTGCATGGAGTACTGCTCCATCAGCTGGCCGCGGGTCATCTCCAGCCGGTGCGCGAGGATCTCGGCGACGATGCGGACCAGGGACATCCCGAGCTGCGGGTCCTGCTCGCACAGCGCGAGCACCGGCTGCGCCTCGAACTCGTAGGCGCGGACGGGGCTGAAGGCCTCCGCGCCGAAATCCCACTGGTGCGGCGGGAACAGCCACGACCAGCCCAGCAGGTCCCCCGCGCCGAGGCTCGCCACGGTCACCCGCCGCACGGGCGTCACCTGCTGGTGCAGCGATACGGCGCCGGAGCGGATCACCCAGAAGCGGTTGGCCGCGCCGCCCGCCTCGAAGATCCGGGTGTCCTCGGGGAAGGACACCTCCCGCGCCAGCGTCATCAGGCGCTGTCGCTGCGGCGGGGGCAGGGCGGTCAGCAGTTTCGTCGCTTTGGTCATGGCGCGAAGCTCCTCGCCGGCGGTGGAACCCAGTCCTCTTCCTATGCCCATTTCAACGGCTGGGAGCCCACGGAGCACCTCGGCACATGGAGAAGCCCTGGCTGGACGGGGGAGGCCAGCCAGGGCTGTCAGAGGTGGCGGACGGAGGAGGGGGATGTCGACCCCGTCACCACGTATGAAGGAACAATAAGCCATCTTTCGGTGTGTTACCCACCTGTAAGCCGGTCACGTGACCGGTTTCACTTCCCGGGCCCCGCGGCTGTGAGGTCACCCCTCCGCCGTGACGCGGACCGTCTCCAGCCGCGGGTCGCTGGGGTCCGGGAGGTTCATGCCGGCGGCCAGGCCGGTGCGCAGATAGCGCAGCACCGGCTCATCGAGCCGCTCGCCGGGCAGCACCGCCGGGATACCGGGCGGATACGGCGTGATCATCTCGGCGGCGACCCGCCCGGCCGCCTCGGACACGGGCACGTCCTCCGTCGGGCCGAAGAACGCGTCCCGCGGCAGGCTCACCTGCGCCAGCCGCAGCTCGGACGGCGGTGGCACGTCCACCCGGGGGGCGGGTTCCAGATCGGCCGCCGCGGCCGCCAGGCTTTTGAGCGCGGCGAGCAGTTCCCCGGCCGTCTGCGGATCGTCCGCATGGGTGAGCTGCGCGCCGATACGGCGGTGGTCGGTCAGGTGCGCCTCGATGTTGCCGTGCGCACGCAGCCAGTCGGCCGCCTGGTAGCCGGTGATCCCGAGACCGTCGACGTCGATGACGACGGGCAGCGGGTCGAAGTCGTCGGCCAGGTCCGGGCCGCAGAAGTCGGCGCGGTCGTTGACGTGCAGCCCGTCGATCGCCTCGACGGCGGCCCGGACGTCGGCCGCGAGGCCGAGCGCGGCGCCCATGAGAGCGTGCCCGCGCAGCGCCATCTGGCGGCGCCAGCCGTCCAGTCCGGCGTAGATCAGCGCCGACGGGCTGGTGGTGCCGAGCAGGTCGGCGCGGAGCTTCAGCAGTTCGGGCGGGACCAGGTCGCCCTGCAGATGGAAGACCGAGCCCTGCTCCAGGCCGCTGCCCATCTTGTGGATGCTCGTCACGCAGATGTCGGCGCCCGCGTCCATCGCCCAGGACGGCAGGTCCGGATGGAACGGCAGGTGCGCGCCCCACGCCTCGTCCACGATCAGCGGCACCGACCGCCGGTGGCAGACCTCGGCGATGGCCCGCAGGTCCGCGCAACCGCCGTACGGGGTCGGGCTGGTGACGAGCGCGCCCTTGGCGTCCGGATGCTCGGCGAACGCACGGGCGAACTCCGCGGCGGACGGCGGGTGCGCCAGATGCCGTTCGGCGTCCCAGCGCGGCTCGACCCACACCGGCTCGACCCCGGACAGGATCAGGCCGGACACCACGGACTTGTGGGCGTCCCGCCCGATCAGCAGCTTCTCGTGCGGGCCGGCGACGGCCAGCATCGCGGCCTTGACGGACAGGGAACTCCCGCACGTCGTGAAGAAGGTGTGGTCGGCGTGGACGGCGTCGGCCATCAGCTTTTCGGCCCGCTCCAGCACCCGCCCCCGGTTGAGGCGGTCGTCGAGCCCGCCCGACGCCAGCACGTCCCCGAGGAAGACGGCGTCGCCCAGCACCTCCCGCACCGCGGGGTCGGCGCCGCGGGCCTGCTTGTGCCCGGGCGGGGCGAACGACAACCGCCCGGTGCGGCGGTACTCGGCGAGGGCTTCCAGTACGGGTGCTCGGGTGTGATCGACGGACATGGGGAGCGGGTGCCCGCCGCCCGGGCCGTCAATCCGGCTGCCCGGGTGAGCGGTCAGCCCACCTCGGAGTGCCGGCCGGGCGTCAGGATCTCGTCCAGCACCCTGAGCACCGCCTCGTAGGTCAGCCGCCGCACCGCGGCCTCGCGGGCGCCGGCCGGGTCGGTCGGCTCCAGTTCCTCACTGCGCGTGCGCCATGCGCGTTCCTCCTGTTCGGCACAGGCCCGGCCGCGCTGGATGCGCCGCAACAGCTCGTCTGCGTCCACGACATCGGTCATGTCCTATCCCCTACCCCCACGCCGGGCATCGATGGCAGCGACACGGGTTTGGTGTGCCCCAAGGGGGTGAGCCGACTCATGAGGGCAGCGCCGGACAGACCCGTTTCTTTCGATTCGACGGTTGCTCTACCAGCCGATCAGTCAGGGAGCTGAGAAGTGAGCGCGCAGCAGTGGACCGCACCCGTGGGCGAACCGGCCGACCAGGTCCGCCCCGGCCCCAGTGGAGTGTGCCGACAGGCCGACGGCGGACCGTGCCGTCCGGCCGACGTGCGCCGGGCCGTACGGCACGCGGTGGCCGGGCGATGCCGGGCCACCGGGACCCCGTGCGACGAAGGGGCGCTCTCGGACGCGCTCCTGGTCGCCTCGGAACTGACCACCAACGCCATCCTGCACGGCGGCGGCGTCACCGGCGTCGACGTCGACGTGGTCGGGCGCGAGGTGCGGGTCTCGGTGAGCGACCGCAGCGACCGGCTGCCGGAACTCGTCGCGCCGGTCGACGAGCAGGGGCGGCGGCGGGCCGGGGGACGCGGCTGGCCGATCGTCTGCCGGCTGGCGCGCGACGTCCGGGTGGCCGGCCTCCCCGCGGGCGGCAAGCGCATCACCGCCGCGCTGCCCCTTTTCTGAGCGAGCTTCGGCCGTCCGGAGTTTGCCCCTCCGGTGCCCGGGCAGACGCATTTTCGTGCTTCGGACCGGAGGCGCGCCAGCGGGGAGCGGTATGTGCTCCGGGGCCTCCGGGTGATCGGGGCCGGCACCCTTCCCGCGGACATTCCCTGAAGTCCCTGAAAAGACCGTTCAGGAGCGATTCCGCATGCTCATCGACATGTCGACAAGCCGTCCCGGCACGCCCGACTCCACCACCGTGCCCGCCCAGACCAGGCGGCGCCACGACGACGCCCCCGAGACCGCGGACCTCTTCTCCCGGCTGTGCACGCTGGAGGAGGGCCCCGAGCGGGACGCCGTACGCGACGAACTCGTCACCGCGTGGCTGCCCATGGCCCACCGCATCGCGGGCCGGTTCCGCGACCGGGGCGAGTCCCTGGAGGACCTCAAGCAGGTGGCGGCGCTCGGGCTGGTCAAGGCGATCGACCGGTACGACCCCTCGCGCGGTGCCTTCGAGAGTTACGCGGTGCCGACCATCACCGGAGAGGTCAAGCGGCACTTCCGTGACCGGATGTGGGCCCTGCGCGTGCCGCGGCGCGTGCAGGAGCTGCGCAACAAGGTGCGGGTGGCCCGCCGGGAGCTGGCCCAGAACCCGGGCGCGCCCGAGCCCACCGTCGCCGAGATCGCCGCGCACACGGGGCTGACCGAGGACGAGGTGGCCACCGGCGTGGAGGCCCTGGAGAGCTTCAGCACGCTCTCCCTCGACGCCGAGCTCTCCTCCGACGAGGACGGTTACAGCCTCGCGGACACCCTGGGGGCACCGGACGGCTCGTACGACGTGGTGGTCGACCGCGAGTCCGCCAAGCAGAGCCTGCGCAACCTGCCGGAACGCGAGCGGGCCATCCTCTACATGCGCTTCTTCGAGGACATGACGCAGAGCCGCATCGCCGACCGGCTCGGCATCTCCCAGATGCACGTCTCCCGCCTCATCAGCCGCAGCTGCGCCCGGGTCCGCGACGAGGCTCTCGGCAACCGCACGGGCCGCACGGGCACCAACGGCTCCACCACGGCCTGACCCGCCCGACACCCGACCGGGCCCCGCGCTCAGCGCGGGGCCCGGTGTCGTCGTGCCGCCGCCGTCGTGCTGCCACCAGGACGACCAGGGCCCGGAAGGGCCAGGCAATCCGTGCGCGGGCCCGGACGCGACAACGGGCCCGCCCCGGACCGGTCTGTACGGTCCGGAGCGGGCCCCGGCGTCGCCTCTACGCCGGTCCTGCCCCCTCCACCTGGGCCCGCACCTGCTCCGGCGAGAGGTAGGCGTTGGTGTACTCGAAGTCCTTCAGCTTCGCCGGGCGGCGGGCCTGGAAGCCGGTGCGGACGAAGTCGTCACCGGCGACCGCGTTGAGCAGCCAGTTGGTCATCACGCGGGTCTTGGCCACGTTGGTGCGCAGCGCCGACCAGTGGTAGCCGCGGGCGACGGCCTGGGCGGGCAGGCCGCGCAGCTCGACGCCGAGCGGCTTGGAGACCGCGTCGCGGCCGCCGAGGTCGACGACCAGGCCGAGGTCCTTGTGGACGTACGGCTGCATGGGCTGGTCGCGCAGTGTCGCGATGACGTTGTCGGCGACCTTCCGGCCCTGCCGCATCGCGTGCTGAGCCGTCGGCGGGCACACCGCCCCCTTCTCGCCCTTGGCCTCGTCCGGCACCGCCGCGGCGTCGCCCAGCGCGAACACCCCGTCGTGGCCCGGCAGGCACATCTCGGCGGTGACCGCGAGCCGCCCCCGCACCGTCTCCGCGCCCAGGGTGGCGATGAGCGGACTGGCGACGACGCCCGCCGTCCAGATCAGCGTGCGCGTGGGGACCACCCGGCCGTCGGTGAAGGTGACCTCCTGCGGTCCCGCCTTCTCGACGGACACGCCGAGCGAGACCTCGACGCCGCGCCGGCGCAGCACCTCCTGGGCGCTGCGCCCCAGCTTCTCGCCCAGCTCGGGCATCAGCTTGGGCGCGATGTCGATCAGATGCCAGCGGATCAGCCGCGGGTCCAGCCGCGGGTAGCGCTTGACCGCGTTGCACGTCAGGCGCTGCAGGCAGGCCGCCGTCTCGGTGCCCGCGTAGCCGCCGCCCACCACCACGAACTGCAGTCGCGAGGCCCGCTCGGCCGGGTCGTGGCTCGCGTCGGCGAGATCCAGCTGCGAGATGACGTGATCACGGACGTAGGCGGCCTCCGCCAGCGTCTTCATCCCGAAGGCGTTGTCGACGAGCCCCGGGATGTCGAACGTCCGCGTGACGCTGCCCGGCGCCAGCACGATGTAGTCGTACGGTTCGTTGACGATCTCGTCGGTGATGGTGCGGATCACGCACACCTTGGCCTTGAGGTCCACCCCGATGGCGCCGCCCGGGATGATCCGCGTGCGGTACCTGCGGCTGCGGCGCAGGGACACCGCGATCGACTGGGGCGTGAGCACGCCGGAGGCGACCTGGGGCAGCAGCGGCAGATACAGCTGGTAGGCGAACGGCGTCACCAGAGTGACCGCGGCCTCGTCGGGGGAGAGGCGGCGCTCCAGACGCCGTACGCACTCCACTCCCGCGAAGCCCGCGCCCACCACCAGGATCCTGGGTCGTGTCACGATGTCCATCCCTTCCGCGGTTCCGGGCGGTCTGCCTCGACGCCATGCGCGTGCCCCTGGATCGCGGCTTCGCACCTCGTCGATCCCACCGTGCCCGGAGCCGCTGCGCCAGTCGGACGCGGCAGCCAGACGAGTGGATGCACCACCAGCATGCGCGCCCCGGCGGCGATCCGCGCCGGTCGGACGGGGCCGCCGGTCGGGGCGGCCGGCCTCACGCCTCCGCGGCCGGCGCCGCCTGCCCGTCGATCAGCGCGAGCGCCTCGTCGAAGTTCTTCGACACCGGGACGGTGATGCTGACACCGGTGAGGTCCAGCACCCGCTGGACCGGAGGCGTGGGGGAGAGGATGTGGACGCTGCCCCCGGTACGGCGGGTCTCCTGGTAGATGCGCAGGATGATGTTCATGCCGGACGAGTCCATGAACGGCACCTCGGAGACGTCGAGGACGAAGTGGCGCCGCCCGTGGTGCAACTGGTTGGCCAGATGGTGCTGGAACTCGGTCGCGGTGTCGACGTCCAGATAGCCTTCGACCCGCACCAGGGCGACGTCCTCCCGCGGCAGCGTGACCTCGACGGACAGGGGGTTGTGGGCAATTGTCACGAGTACCTCCAACAAGGCTGACGGCCAGGGCTGGTTACCCCGCTCGGCGCACCCGATGCACGCCCAGGTCGATCGAATTCCGGTGATCCGGCACGTCGGTCGATCCGGGCCGCGCCTACCCCCGCACGGGCCGTTCATGCGCCGCGCGGGCCGCCGAATGGCGTCGGGGGTCGGGGGTAGTTGGAGCTGTGGACACAGGCGCGAAGGAGGAGTCAGCAGCGTGACCATCGACAGAATCTGGTCGTACACACCGGGCACCGGCCATGTCGAGGGCCAGGACCTCACGGGGTTCACCGTCGACGGCACGGACGGCACGCTCGGACACGTGGACCGGCTGGCCGACCCGCACGGCATGCGGCATCTGGTCGTGGACACGGGCGTCTGGGTGTTCGGCAGGAGTGTCCTGGTCCCCGTGGGCCTGGTCACCGGGATCGACACCGAGCACCGTACGGTCTCGCTGGCCTGCACCAGGTCGGAGGTGAAGGAGGCCCCGCGCTTCCGCACCGACAGCGAGACGCTCGACCCGCACTATCTGACGACGGTCGGTGACTACTACGGCAATCTGCCGCCGCGCGAGCCGACCACCACCTGACCCGCCCCGAGCGGGGCGCGGAGCCGAGGAAAGACGACAGCTCATGGACCGAACCGACGTCGCAGCCCCCGCTCACCCCGGCCACCGGACCCCCGGGAACGGGCACCCGGCGGCCTCCGTGCGCACCGCGGCCGAGGCCCGGGCCCATGCCCGGTCGGTGGTCCTCGGCGAGTGGAACTCTGCCTCCCGCACGGCACGCGAGCAGGACGTCGTCGATCTGCAACTGGTCGTCTCGGAGCTGGTCAGCAACGCCGTCCGGCACGGTGGCGGGCTGGCCGGCTTCGAGGCGGCGGCCACCGCGCAGGGCGTGCGCCTGGCCGTCCGCGACCACAGCGCGGCCGTTCCCGCCGCTGCCTTCGGGCCCGGCGACCTGCCCGGCGACCACCGGGGCAGCGGCTACGGCTGGCCGTTGATCATCCGCCTGGCCCGCGACATCTCCGTCGAACCGCGCCCGGAGGGCGGCAAGACGATCCGTGTGCTGATCCCTCTGCGGGCCGAGGAAGACCGGAGGGCCGGGTGACCCGGCGCGGCGACCTGGGGGCAGCCCGGCGCGGCGATCCCCGCCGCGTCGCGCACCGGTACGGTGACCCTCCGCACGGAGGGAACACCCCGGCTCACCAGGGCAGGAACACGTGGATGTCCTTGCCGTGGTCGTCACTCACCACGCTGACCTGGTCGCACAGCGTCTGCACGAGGTGCCACCCGATGCCGCCGCCTCCGGTGTCCGGGTGGAAGGGGCGGGGCGCCGGGGGCGTGCTGCTGGTGTCGTGCACCGTGATGTGCACGCCGTCGTAGGTCCGCCGTATCCGCAGGTCGAAGGGGCCCGGTGCGTACTGGACCGCGTTCGCGGCAAGCTCCGTGACGACGAGCAGGATGTCGTGCCAGCACTCCGGGGTCGCGGGAGGTGCGGTGCGGGCCAGGTCACGGAGGAAGCTCTCCGCGGCCAGGCGCGCCCCGGTCACGTCCTGCGGTTCTCCCGGGAAGCCGGCCGTCCGGCTCGGGATCCCTTGGCCAGACAGTGTCTCGTCCCAACGCGGCTCGGTTGCCATGTCGCCTTTCCAGCCCCTCGGTCGCAAGGCTGCGCTTCTGTCTCTCGGGTCGCACTCTGCGGGTTCCCGTACCCGTGGGGCCTACGCGTCCCTCAGCCCCGGAGTACCCGATTCGGCGGGTGCAAGCCCTTGCCGGCGCGAACACCGTACCCGCTCCCGCAGCAGGCGGTGGCACCCAGGGCGCGAAGAGATCCGCGCGGCCGAAGTGCCGGGCGAAGAAAGCCCTGCGACATGTGCCCCGGCGGCCGTGCTTTTGGGGCAACTCGTCAGGACGTGCGGGGCGTTGACGGGCACTCGAAGAGCACGGAAACGGTGGAGACACCCCTGTGATCCCCCTGTCGGAGGAAAAGTGATGAGCGGTTACGGTTCCCCCGCCGCGTCTCCCGGGTCCCCCACCAACGGCCTGGCCATCGCAAGCCTCACCTGCGGAATCATCGGCCTGTTCCTCTTCGGTGTCATCCTCGGGCCGATAGCGATCGTGCTCGGCGCCGTCGGCGTGCGGCAGGCCTCCGCCAAGGGCGGCGGTGGCATGGCCAAGGCCGGGGTGGTGCTCGGCATCCTCGACCTGGTGATCTTCGTCGCGCTGCTGGCCCTCGCCGCCTCCGAGGGCGGAGTCAGCTGGTACGTCGGCGGCTGACCGGGCGGCTCACCGGAACACGCTGTCCGAGTCGTCCCAGTCGACGGGATCCGGTGGCGTGGCCAGCCGCGGCGGGCGCGAGCGTGCCTGGTACATGGCGTCGATCTCCTCGGCGTAGTGCCCCACGATCGCGTCCCGCCGCAGCTTCAGCGAGGGCGTCAGCAGCCCGTTGGCCAGGTCGAACGGCTCCGGCAGCACCCGGAACACCCTGATCGACTCCGGACGCGACACCGCGCTGTTGGCCGCCGCGACCGCCCGCGCGACCTCGTCGCGCAGCGCGTTCTCCTCGCGGGCCTCCCGGACCGGCGCGTCGCCCTGCAACGCCAGCGCCGCCCGCCAGTGCGCCAGGAAGTCCGGGTCCAGCGTGATCAGAGCGCCCACGCAGGGCCGGTCGTCGCCCACGACGACGGCCTGGTGGATGAGGGGATGCATCCGCAGCCGCTGCTCCAGCGCCGCCGGGGCGACGCTCTTGCCGGTGCTGGTGACGACGACGTCCTTCTTGCGGCCGGTGATCGTCAGATAGCCCTCGGAGTCCAGCCGGCCCAGGTCGCCGGTGGCCAGCCAGCCGCCCCACAGCGCGGCCCGCGTCGCCCCCTCGTCGTTGACGTAGCCCTGGAACACCGACGGCCCGCGCACCAGGATCTCCCCGTCCTCGGCGATGCGGATCTCCGTGCCGGGCAGGGCCTGCCCGACCGTGCCGGACTTCTCCCGGCCGAGCGGCTGCACCGTCACACCGCCACAGGTCTCGGTGAGGCCGTAGCCGTCGTGCAAGAGGATGCCGATGCCCTCGTAGAACAGGGACAGCTCCCGGTGGAGCGGCGAGCCGCCCGAGGCCCCCCGGCGGACCCGGCCGCCCAGGGCGGCCCGCAGCCGGCGGTACACCGTCCGCTCGTACACCGCGTGCTGCAGCCGCAGCTCCAGCCCGGGCCCGGCGCCCCGGCCGAGCCGCTGCCGCTCGGTGGCCGCGGCGAAGGCCCGCGCCGTCCGTGCGGCCCGCTCGAACAGGGCGCCGCGGCCGGCCTGCTGGGCGGTGCGCAGGAAGTTCTTGTACATCTTCTCGAAGACCGACGGCACGGCGTAGAAGTACGTCGGGCGGAACGAGCGCAGCGCCGACGCCAGCGCCTCCTGGCCGGGGTCCGGCTCGTGCGCCATCAGCAGCCCGCCGCGGATGCACAGGCCCTGGATCATCAGGCCGTACACGTGGGAGAAGGGCAGGAAGGCCAGGACCCGGCCCTGCTCGCCGGGCGGCGCCGCGGTGTGGCCCCAGCCCGCCAGCAGTGTGTCGCACGGGCTCGCCAGGCCCCGGTGGCTCAGTGCGCAGCCGAGCGGGCGGCCCGAGGTGCCCGAGGTGTAGGCGACGACGGCGGTGGAGTCCGGCAGCACGATGCGGCGCAGCGAGTCCACCGTGAGCGCCGGCAGGAACGCGCCGCGGTCCGCCAGCTCCCGCAGCGCCCCCGCGTCCAGCTGCCAGACGTGCCGCAGCGCGGGCAGTCGCGCGCAGACCGGCCCGACGGTCATCACGCCCTGCTCGTCCTCGACCACCAGGGCCACGCAGCCCGCGTCCCTCAGGATCCACTCGACCTGGTCGCGGGAGGAGGTCGGATAGATCGGCACGACCTCCGCCCCCACCGCCCACAGCGCGTGGCTGAGCACCGTCCACTCGTACCGGGTGCGGGCCATGATCGCCACGCGGTGGCCCGGCGTGATGCCGCACGCGACCAGCCCCTTGGCCACGTCGACCACTTCGTCGCGCAGTTCGGCCGCCGTGACCTCCTCCCACTCCGTCGCGGCGGGGTCGGTGCGGCGGGCGATCAGCGGCCGGGCCGGCTGGTCCGCCGCCAGGTCGAAGAGGCTGTCGGCGAGCCCGCCGGTCAGTGGTGGGACGGTGCGGGGAGCGAGGGCGACGTCGCGCATGCGCTGCTCCTGACGTGTACGGGCCGTGACCTCGCCGACGAGCACGGTTATCGACGCTGGTCGAATCTAGCCCAGGTCAGAGCGTTTGGTGCGGGGAACGGAGAACTGGCCCCGGTGTTGATGATCTCGGCCGGTTCGGGGGACTCGGTCGGCATGAGTCACACCAATCCCGATCCCGACCCCGACCGCTCCACCGGCCTGGAACCGGGCGGCGCCGTTCCCCCCGGGGAGACCCCGCCCGCGGAGAGCAGCATGCCGGGCGCCCTGCCCAGGGATACGCACAACCCGACCAAGGGCTGGGCCAAGGCACCGCTGACGATCATCATCGTCCTCGCCGTGCTGGTCGCGGCCTTCTTCCTGGCGTACGGCCTGATGCTGATGCTGTGAGGCCTCGTACGGCCGGCCCTGGCGTGCCGACGCTCCGGGGCCGGTGCGACCTGCCCCGGAGCGCTCACACTCCGGGGCCCGTCCGGCCGCCCGAGCGGCACCCGGCCCCGCCCCGCCGGCCGGTCCGGGGTCCGGCGCCGCTCCCGGCGCGGCGGAAATCCTCGTGCCTCGCCGTCGCCGCCGACGCGCGGGCACTCCTGCGCCCAGTCACCCCGGCCGAGCGCGTCACCCCGGCCGAGCCCGTCACCCCGGCGCGCGGCGGAACGTCTGCGCCGCGTCGGCGCTTCCGGCGCGGCGGAAGCCCCCGCGCCTTGTCGTTGCTTTCGGCGTGGAGGGGAGACCTCTGCGTCTTGTCGTCGCCGCCGGGGCGCGGGCGTCACCCCCGCGCCCAGCCACCACCCCCGGTCCCCAGTCCCCCCGGCCCGCGGCCTCACCCCGTGGTGAGCCGTGCGCACCCCAGGACGACCTCGCGCAGGCTCCCCGTGCGCGCCAGCAGGTCGCGCTGCACCCGCGCCCCGTTGCCCCGCCGGAGCAGCTCGGCGCAGGTGTCCTTGACCTGCTTCAGGTCGCCGGTGTCCGCGAGCGCGTCCCCGACGTGCTCCAGGAGGGCCGCCACGACCGCCTCGGCGGGCGCCGGCCGCATCTCCGCCGGGTGCAGCAGCTCCCCGGTGAGCCCGGAGCGGGCCGCCCGCCAGGCGGCGAGGCGCAGCACGCTCACGCTGTGCCCGGCCGGCTCCCGGCCCGCCCGCCACTCGCGCGCGGCCGTCTCGACCAGCCCGCGGGCGAGGGTCGCGACGAGGACGGCGGTGTCCGCGTGCAGGCACACGTCCGCGACCCGGAGCTCGACCGTGGGGTAGTTCCGGGCCAGCCGGACGTCGAAGTAGAGCATGCCCTCGTCGAGCAGCGTCCCGGTGGCCATCATGTCCCGGACCCGCTGGTGGTAGCCGTCGGCGGAGCCGAACAGCTCGGTCGGCCCGGCGGACGGCCAGCGCTGCCACACCCGGCTGCGGTAACTGCTGTAACTGGTGTCCTTGCCCTGCCAGAAGGGCGAGTTGGCGCTCAGCGCCGTCAGCACCGAGAGCCACGGCCGCACCCGGTCGACGACCGCCACGCCCTCCTCGTCGGACTCCACGGCAACATGGACATGGCAACCAAGGACGAGCTGCTCCCGCGTGGCGATGCCGTACTCGTCCTCCATCCACCGGTAACGGCGGTGCGCGCCCACCGCGGGCTTGACCGGCAGCGGCGAGGTGGCCAGCGCGGCCACCGAGCACCCGATCTCCCCGGCGTTGCGCGCCGCCTCCCGGCGGCAGCGGACGATCTCCTCGCCGAGGTCCGCCATGTCCGTCTGCGGGTGCGTGTTGAACTCCAGCATCTGCTCGTGGAGTTCCTTCTCGAAGACGAAGGTGCCGGCGTGGTCATGCGCGGCCCGCGCCAGCACGGCCGCCGACCGCGCCTTGGGTTCCCCGCTCTCCGGGTCCACCAGGAGGAGCTCCTCCTCCACTCCGACAGTGCGCACGTCACGCGGCCTTTCGTCGACCTTCCACGACGGCGGGGGCCCCGCCGTACGTCTCCGAATGCCCCTGGAGGGCCACTCGACACCTGAAGGCCGGCGACGGCCGCGGTCAGACCGGGCGCAGCCAGACCGTGGCCAGGGGCGGCAGGGTCAGCCGGACACTCGCCGGACGCCCGTGCGACTGCTGTGCCTCCGCCTTGACCGGATCCCGGTGGACGTCGCCGCCGCCGCCGTACCGCGCCGCGTCCGTGTTGAGCACCTCCCGCCAGGCGGGCACGTCGTCCGGCACGCCGAGCCGGTAGTCGTGCCGGACGGCCGGGGAGAAGTGGGAAACCGCCAGCAGCGGCTCGCCCCGCTCGTCGTAGCGCAGGAAGGCGAAGACGTTGTCGTCGGCCGCGTCGCACGTCACCCACTGGAAGCCGCCGGGGTCGGTGTCGCGCTGCCAGAGCGCCGGCGTGCCCAGGTAGCGGGTGTTGAGGTCGCGGACCAGGTCCTGCACCCCGCGGTGATCGCCCGCGGCGCAGTGGCCCGGGTCGAGCAGCCACCATTCCGGCCCGTGCTCCACGGACCACTCGCCGCCCTGCGCGAACTCCTGCCCCATGAAGAGCAGCTGCTTGCCCGGGTGGGCCCACATGAAGCCCAGGTAGGCACGGTGGTTGGCGCGGCGCTGCCACCAGTCGCCGGGCATCTTGCTGACCAGGGCCCGCTTGCCGTGGACGACCTCGTCGTGCGAGATGGGCAGCACGTAGTTCTCGCTGTACGCGTAGATCATCGAGAAGGTCATCTCGTGGTGGTGGTACGTGCGGTGGACCGGCTCCTTGCTCATGTACTGGAGCGAGTCGTGCATCCAGCCCATGTTCCACTTCAGCCCGAACCCCAGGCCCCCGCTGTCGGTCGGCCGGGTCACCCCGCCCCAGGCGGTGGACTCCTCGGCGATGGTCACCACGCCGGGGTTGCGCCGGTAGACGGTGGCGTTCATCTCCTGGAGGAACGCCACCGCGTCCAGGTCCTCCCGCCCGCCGTGCTCGTTCGGCGTCCACTGGCCGGAGTCGCGCGAGTAGTCGAGGTAAAGCATCGAGGCGACGGCGTCCACCCGCAGCCCGTCGATGTGGAACTCCTCGCACCAGTACGTGGCGTTGGCGACCAGGAAGTTGCGCACCTCGGTCCGCCCGAAGTCGAACTCGAACGTCCCCCAGTCCGGGTGTTCGGCCCGCTGCGCGTTCCCGGGCTCGTACAGCGGATCCCCGTCGAACCGGGCCAGCGCCCAGTCGTCCTTCGGGAAGTGGGCCGGCACCCAGTCCATGATCACGCCGAGGCCGGCCCGGTGGCAGGCGTCGACGAAGTACCGGAAGTCGTCGGGGGTGCCGAGCCGGGCGGTGGGGGCGTAGAAGCCGGTGACCTGGTAGCCCCAGGAGCCGCCGAAGGGGTGCTCGGCGACCGGCATCAGCTCGACGTGGGTGAAGCCGAGGTCCTTGACGTAGCGGGGCAGCTCCTCGGCGAGCTGCCGGTAGGTGAGCCCCGGCCGCCAGGACGGCAGGTGGACCTCGTACACCGAGAACGGCGCCCGGTGCACCGGCGTGTCCCCGCGGTGCGCCATCCAGTCCTGGTCGCCCCACTCGTGGTGCGAGGCGGTCACGATCGACGCCGTCTCCGGCGGCACCTGCGTGCGGCGCGCCATCGGGTCGGCCTTCAGGAACCGGTGGCCGTACTGCGAGGTGATCTCGAACTTGTACGGGGTCCCCTCGCCGATGCCCGGCAGGAACAGCTCCCACACCCCGCAGGCGCCCATCGAGCGCATCGGGAAGGCCGTGCCGTCCCAGTGGCAGAAGTCGCCCGCGACCCGCACCCCGCGGGCGTTCGGCGCCCACACCGTGAAGCGGGTGCCGGTCACGCCCTGGTGCGTCATCGGCTCGGCACCCAGCGCCCGCCACAGCTCCTCGTGCCGGCCCTCCCTGATCAGATGCAGGTCGAGCTCGCCGAGGGCGGGCAGGAAGCGGTACGGGTCATGGACCTCGTGCTCGTCCTCGCCGTACGTCACCACCAGCGTGTACTGCGGGATCGTCTCCGTCGGCAGCACGGTGGAGAACAGGCCGTCGCCCTCGGAGGTGAGGGCGACACGCTCGGTGCCGATCCGCACGCCCACCGCGCGGGCGAACGGCCGCAGCGCCCGTACGGCGATCCCGCCGGGCACGGGGTGCGCGCCCAGCAGGGCGTGCGGGTCGTGGTGGGCACCCGCCAGCAGGCGCCCGCGGTCGGCCGGGTCCAGCTCCGGCGCGCTCCCGCCGCGCCTCCGGGCCGACGGGAGCGGCCCGCAGGCCTCGGGGGATGAGATGTCGCGCAGCGCCACGGCTCTTCAGTCTCCTCTCACGGCGAGTCGTTCGATCGCCGCCATGGGTACGGGGAGCCAGTCCGGGCGGTGCCGGGCCTCGTACAGCACCTCGTACACCGCTCGGTCCGTCTCGTAAGCACGCAGCAGGCCGTGCTTCTTGCGGGGGTCCCAGCCGGCCCGGGCCGCGTAGCCCGCGCAGTAGGCCTCCCGGCAGCGGCGCGCCCACTGCGGACGCCAGGGCCGGCGCTGGCGGGCCGCGTAGTCGAAGGAGCGCAGCATGCCGGCGATGTCCCGGACCGGGGACTGGGCACTGCGCCGTTCGGCGAGCGGACGGGACGGCTCGCCCTCGAAGTCGATCACGAACCACTCGCGGCCCGCCCGCAGCACCTGCCCCAGGTGCAGATCGCCGTGGATGCGCTGGGCGGGCGGCCCGGCATCGCACGTCAGCAGCGCGCTGAACGCCGACCGCAGCCCGGGCACGAACGGCCGCAGCCCCGGGACGCTGTGCGCGGCGGCGTCCAGGCGTTCCGTCATCGCCGCCGCGGTACGCCCGTTCTCGCACCGCCCGCCGGCGGCGAACGCCGCGGCCAGTGCCAGATGCACCTCGGCGGTGGCCCGGCCCAGTGCGTGCGCCTCGGCCGTGAAGTGGCTGCCGGTGGCGAGCGCGTGCAGGGCGAGGGTCCACCCGTCGGAGGCGTCGCGCAGGAACGGCTGCAATACGCCGAGCGTGGCCTCCTGCGGCTGGGTGGTGCGGAACCAGGCCACCGGCGCGGGCACCCGGCCGCAGTCCTGCCCGGCCAGCGCGCCCGGCACCTCCAGGTCGGGGTTGACGCCGGGCTGGATGCGCCGGAAGACCTTGAGGATGAACTCGTCGCCGTAGACCAGCGAGGAGTTCGACTGCTCGGCGTCCAGCACCCGCGGCACCAGGCCGGCCGGGACCGGCTTGGCCGGGTCGGCCTCGAAGCGCAGCGGGCCGGCGCTGCCGGGGTGCCGCAGGCGTTCCAGCAGCAGTTGCGCCGAACGGAGGTCCTGGAGGGCGTCGTAGACCGTCAGCCCCGCCAGCGGGCCGTCCTGCGCCCGGCCGATCAGGGCTCGCCCCAGACGCGGCGACGGCTGCTCGCGGACGCCCAGGAACAGCTGGTAGCAGTCCCCGGGCGGCGGGGTGCCGCCGGGTGAGGGCACCCCCGCGAGATGGCTGTGGCCGCCCGCGTGGCCGGCGTGCACCAGCAGGTGCAGACAACCCGGGAACAGCTCCGTCAGCGACAGCAGGCGCAGCTCCGTGACGGGCCGGTCCTTGCCGGCGAACCAGCGCTGCCGCGGCAGCCACTGGCGCAGCAGCCCGTCGAGCGAGGTCATGGACGCGGTGAGCCCGCTGTCGCTCGGCCGCAGGGATGCGGTCTTCGTCATGGTGACGCCTCCTTTCGTCGGCGCACGCTCACAGTCGTCGGCCGATGCGAGATGCGACTCGGACGAGCCGGAACCAGTAGAAGCCGTGGCCCCCGAGGGTCAGCAGGTACGGCAGTTCGCCGACGGCGGGGAAGCGCACCCCGCCGAACAGCTCCACGGGATGCCGGCCGGCGAACTCGCGCAGGTCCAGCTCGGTCGGCTGGGCGAACCGGGCGAAGTTGCTGACGCACAGCACCAGGTCGTCCTCGTACTCCCGCAGGAAGGCGAGGACCGCGGGATTCGACGACTGGAGTTCGGTGTACGAGCCGAGTCCGAAGGCGGGGTTCTGCTTGCGGATCT
>NZ_JBHMCY010000095.1:0-25614 GCF_042430725.1 Streptomyces cinereospinus
CGGTGCCGCGTCCGCCGGCGCGACCACCTGCGGGCGGACCCGTGCCGCCGCCGCGGGTGCCGGGCTGGCGGCGGTGACCTCCGCGCCGGGGCGAGCGCGGTCCGCGGCGACCGGCTCGCGCTGCTGGGCCACCACCTGGGGCGGCAGCAGGACGACGACGCCGGTACCGCCGCGCGACGAGGGGCGGTAGTTGACGCTGATGCCGTACTTGGCGGCGATGCGTCCCACCACGCCCAGGCCCAGCCGGGTGCCCTGGAGCGAGGCGAGGTCGGTGACCTGGCCCGAGACCGCCTCCTCCGCGCGGCGCATGGCGGCGTCGGACATCTTCAGACCGCTGTCCTCGATGGTGACGACGAGGCCGGCGCTGCGCTCCTCCACGTACACGTGGACCTCGTCGATGGGCGGCGAGAAGTTGGCCGCGTTGTCCATGAGTTCGGCCAGCAGGTGCATGACGCCCTCGGCCGCGAAGCCGGCGATGGCGGCCTTGCTGGAGTTGTGCAGCCGCACCCGCTGGTAGGCGGCGATCCGGCCGACCGCGCCGCGCAGGATGCTCTCCATGACGATCGGCTTGTTCCAGACGCGGCTGGAGCGACCGCCCATCAGCAGCGCCAGCCGGTCGGTCATCAGGCCCAGCTGGGAGGTGCTGTGGTCCAGGCGCAGCAGGTCGCCGAAGACGTCCGCGCCATGGCGCTCCTGCATCTCGCGCAGGTCGGCGAGCATGCTGACGGTCTTGGCCTGGACCCGGCTCAGGGCCTTCGCGGAGGCCGCCTGGGCGGCGGCGGAACGGCGTTCGCTGCGGGCCAGTTCCCGGATGAACGACTCGGCGGGGGAGCGCAGCAGCGGGTTCTCCGGCCAGTCCAGCTTGGCCAGGACGGTCTCGGCGGAGTTGCCCTCACGCAGCAGGGTCACCGCGGCGGGCATGGTGTCGATGGTGAGGCGTTCGAGTTCGCTCATCCACCGGTCCCGTTCCCGCAGCATCCGCTCGATCTCCGACCGCGCCTCGGCGGCCCGCCGTGCGGATTCGGCCACCTCGCTGGTGAAGAGGTGCAGTACCCGCCGCAGGTACGGGTCGGAGGGGGTGGGTGTTCCGGCCAGGATGTCGTCGGCGCTCGTGCCGTGCGCCAGCTGCCGGGCGATCGCCGGGAGCGTCGTGTTGACCAGTTGGTCCGTCTCGGCGCCGTGCTGCATCCAGTTGTTCTTGGTCATCTCCAGTTCGCCGCTGCGGGCCTCCGCCCGGCGCAGCGCCCGGCGCAGCCGGACGGAGGCGGTGGTGGCGACGGCCGCCATGCACGCCCAGGCGACGATCGCTGTTCCGGCCACCCAGGTGCGGGCTGTCTCGGGTGCGAGGGCGACGGCCCCCGCGGCCCCCGCGGCCGTGACGACCAGGGCTGCGGAGAGCACGGCCCGTGAGGGGCGAGTCTCCTGCACAGATTGGCGCTGGCGGGGGCGAGCAGGCACTGGCATTCCGCGGTCCCTCGGTCCGTGAGAGCAGGAGTACGTCCACGACTGGCGCGTCATTGAGAACCTCAACGGCGGTACGCCGTCCTCCGGTTCTAGCGCGCCCCTCATGCTAATGACCACTCTTGGTCAGAAGGCCCTGACGGAGGGCTGTTCTTCACACCAGTTCACTTCGTCGCGAAACGATCAGCGTGCCGCCGAGGTGTGGTATCTAGGCCGACTCGGTCAAAAAACGCCCTTGCGTTGACTGTGGTTGACACTTTCAGGGCATTTGCTGCCCTTTTGTTGTGCGGGCGTTCATCTTCGCGTACAGCCTGGAGAGTCGATTTTCAGCCAACCAGCCGGATCTGAGCGGTGCGAAACGGCGCAGGGCGGGGCCGTTCGCAGGGGCGTGAGCCCCGGTCGTGCCCGGGGCCTCGCTGACGCTCGGGTCGGAGAAGAGCGGGAGGGGACGATGGGTGTCGGTCTCGGCACGGACCTCGTGGACGTCGGCTTCGAGGGCCCGCGCCCACCGGCGGGCCGCCTCGGACGCGGGCAGGACTTCCGCGCCCGGGTGCGGGGTGTGGCACTCCGCGCCCGGGACGTGTTCGTCGAGGCGCACGGCACCGTGGTGGTCGACGAGGGGCCCCGCCGGCCCGCCGCGCGGGGTCAGACCGGCTGGATCCGGGCCCGCAGGAGACAGAACATGGCGGCGCAGGAGGCGCCGAAGAGCGCGGAGCCGGCGGCGACCGCGGCCCACTGGGCGGCTGGACCACTCGTTGCCTTCGGGGTCGATCAGGACGTGCCGGCTCTCGGTGCCGGTCCGGCCGACGTCGGCGGGCCTGGCGCCGAGCGCGAGCAGCCGCTCCAGTTGGGCGTCCTGGTCGCGGCCGGTGGCGTTGGCGTCGACGTGCAGCCGGAGCTTCCCGGGCCGCGGGCCGCCGCTGCGGCTGAGGACGAGCGCGGGCCGCCGGAGCCGCCGCCGGGCGGCCCGATCCCGATGCTCCCGTCGTCCTCCAGGCCCAGTTCGGCGTACCCCAGGACCTCGCTCCGGAACGCGGCGAGCCGTTCGGGACCGGCGCAGTCCGGGACCGGCTCACTGATGCGGCATGCCATGTCCGCCACTGGACGGAGACGCCCCGCAGGCCGGTCTCCGGCCGGGTGCCCCGGGGCCGCCCCGGCGGGGAGCCCGACCGCCCCGGCCGGCAACAAGCGACGCAACCGCACCAATTCGGGCCAATCGCTGGGGTCGCGAGCGGTGCCCGACTACGGTGTCCGCCGGGGATTTTTCCGCCGCGGCGAGGGTCGCGGCGCGGCTTGGGGGGCGCAATGACAACTGGCGGATTCGTCCTGACCGTCTTCTCCGTGGCGCTGGTCATGGCCATGATCACGGTCATCGTCCATCGGACCCGGCGAGTACGTGTGCGGCCTCGTGCCGGCGGACGCGAGGAGGCACGGCGTACGCGCCTGCGGCGGGTGGTGCCGACTGCGGTCGTGGCGCTGGCCATCCTGCTCCCGGCCGCGCCCGCCCACGCCATCTTCAACGGGCTGCCGGCCGCCGAGGGGGAGTTCCCGTTCATGGCCGCCCTGACGCGCGCGGACCAGCCGGGCAACGCCTATGACACCAGGTTCTGCGGCGGATCGCTGATCGAACGTGGCTGGATCCTCACCGCGGCGCACTGCACCGAGGGCCTGACACCGCAGCAGATCACCGTGGTCATCGGGCGGACCCGCCTCACCGGCTCAGCCGGGGAGGTCCGAGGGGTCACCAGCATCGTCCGCCACCCCCAGTACACCCGCACCTGGGACGACACGCCCCACTACGACGTCGCGCTGCTCAAGCTGTCGACGCCGTCAGCCGTCACGCCGATCCGGATGGCGTTCACGAACAACCGCAACACCTGGCTGCCCGGCAGCAACGTCACGACCCTCGGCTGGGGTGCGACCACATGGGTCGGCGACCCGCTGTTCGGTTCACCCGGCGGCTACCCCGACGTCCTGCAGACGCGCGGGCTCCAGGTCGCCGACGACGCGGCCGCCCTCGGCACCTATCCGACCTACCGCGCCGACACGATGCTCACCGCCGGCGTGGCCGGGGCGGGTATCAGCGGTATCTGCCACGGCGACTCGGGCGGGCCGTTGATCGCGTACGGGCAGGGAACCCCAAGACTGATCGGGGTCACGAGCTTCATCAAGGGCAACCAGTGCGGACGGGCGGTCACCGGCAGCGGCTTCGCCCGGGTCGGTGAGGGACCGCTGTCCCGCTGGATCGTCGAGCAGGTTCCGGCACTGGCCAGCGACGGCTGGATGAGCCGCAGCGGTGACTTCGACGGCGACGGCAAGGACGACGTGGCCGCCTTCGTCCGCGGGGTCGTGAAAGCCGGCAGCCCCGACAACTACTCGGTGTGGGTGGCGCTGAGCAACCCGTCCGGCGCCGGGCCGTTCGGCACGCCCACGAAATGGGCGTCGTCGTTCGCCGACACCGACCAGTTCCCGCTGGTCGGGGACTTCAACGGCGATCGGCGGGACGACATCGTCGTCTTCACCCGTGGTTCCGTACACACCGCGGTGGTCGCGCTGAGCACCGGAACCGGGTTCGCGCCGTCGCGGGTCTGGCACACCTGGTTCACCCCGAACGACGAGATCCCGGCCGTCGGTGACGTCAACGGTGACGGCGAGGACGACATCGTCGCCTTCCCCCGGGGATCCGCGGGCGACGCCTGGGTGGCGCTGAGCAGCGGGACGGCGTTCGGCGCGGCGACGTTCTGGGGCAACGGCAACGCGATGTCCAACGAGATCCCGGCGCTGGCCGACGTCAACGGCGACGGCCGGGCCGACGCGATCACCTTCACCCGCGGCGGCCAGGGCGACGTGTGGGTGGCGCTGAGCACCGCGACCCGATTCGGGTCGCCGCAGCGCTGGCACGGCGACTTCTGCTTCGGCTCCGAGATCCCGGCCGTCGGGGACTTCGACGGCGACCGCAAGGCCGACCTCGTCACCTTCACCCGCGGCGACCGGGCCGACGTGTTCGTGGCGCTGAGCAACGGCGCCGCCTTCACCGGCACCGCGGCGGTGTGGAACGCCGACTTCGCCGCGTACCACGAGATTCCGGGCGTCGGCGACTTCGACGGCGACGGCAAGGACGACATCGCCGCCTTCACCCGGGGCGACACGGCAGACGTGTACGTCTCCCGCAGCGACGGCCGGCGCTTCGCCGACGTCCACCTGAAGTGGCACGACTGGATGGTCGCCGGGGGCGAGGTGCCCGCGGGCGGCAGCACCTGGTAGGCGACCCGCGCAGGGGTCGCGGAACGGGTCCGGTGCCCGGGGCGGACGCCGTTCGGCGCCCGCCCCGGGCTCACGCGTGGGTCCGTCAGTCGGTGCCGAGCAACCGCTTCATCCGCGCGATCTCGGCCGACTGGCTGCGGATGATGTCGGCGGCCATCTTCTTCGCCGGCGCGTGGACACCGTCCGTCTGCTCGGCCTCGGCCATGGCCACCGCACCCTCGTGGTGCTCGATCATCAGTTCCATGAAGGCCGTGTCGAAGGCCGTGCCGGAGGCCTGCTCCAGCCGCTCCATGTCCTCGGCGCTCATCATGCCGTCCGCGCCGCCGTGCGTGGAGTGGTCCGCGGCGCCCGCGGCGGGAACCGTCTCGCCCCAGGAGGTCAGCCACCCGGACAGGGTGCTGATCTCGGGGTCCTGGGCCTTCTTGATCTGCTCGGCGAGCTCCTTGACCTCGGCCGACTCGGCTCGCTCCGGCGCGAGACCGGCCATCTCCACGGCCTGCCGGTGGTGGGGGACCATGCCCTGGGCGAAGTCGACGTCGGCCGCGTTGTGCCGCTGCTGCTCAGCGGAGGCGGAGGCGGCAGCGGAGGCGGGCGCGGAAGCGGTGATGGAACCGGCGTTGCCGCCGTGGCCGCCGTGGCCGGCGGAACTGTCGCCGCCGGCGCCGCCGCAGGCGGCCAGCGACAACGCGGCCGTCGTGACGGTGGCGGCCAGGGCGACGGTACGGCGGGCGAGAGAAGGCGTGAGATGCATGAGGTGCGACTCCTGGGTGTACGGCCCGGTCGGGGCATGCGTGGATGGCGGATGAGGACGCCGGCGCGCGGCACCACGCGTCCGGCTCTCTCGGTGAGCCGGCGCGGTGCCGGGCGGGGCGTTCTATATGCGCAGGAGTTGCAGTGCGGACAGATCAGGTGGCGCCCGGTGGTTCCGGTCGGCCGCGGCCGCGCCGGTACGGAGGGCCGGAGCGGTGGTGTGCGCGGGCGCGGCGCCCAGCGCGGGGGGCGTGTACGCGGAGGCGGTGCCCGCGGCGGCGCAGGCGGCGTCGGCGTGGTGGAGGTGGCCGGCCCCGCCCGGTGGATGCGAACAGTCCGTATCGGCCCCGTGGGCGGCCGGCTGGACGGCCGCCGTCATGTGCCCGGCCCCGGTGTGCCCGTCGGGCAGGCCGCCCCCGGGAGCCAGGGCGTGCATGCCCAGCACGCCGCCGATCACGACGAGGATCAGCAGCACCAGCACCCGCCCGGCCGGGCGGGTGCGGGAGATCGTGACGCTGCTGGACATGGCGCCATCGTAGGGCCACCGGCGGACGAGGCCCCGCAGGGCCACCGACGCCGGTCCGACGCCCCCTGAACAGCGGACACCGGTTGTCCCCGGACCGGAGCAACGCCCGGTTCAGCCGTCACGTCCCCGCCGTGCGCCCGTGCGCCCGTCGCCCACCGTGCCGTCGGACGGCGGGGGCGCGGCGGTGCGCAGCCGGTCGAGGCGGGTCACGACCGGCCCCGCCGTGACGCCGTGCAGGATGACGGAGGCCAGCACGGTGAAGGTCACGACCGCCCACAGCTCCCGCTGCGGCACCGGGAACGCGTGCTGCCCCAGTGCGTAGGCGAGGTAGTAGAGCGAGCCGATGCCGCGGATCCCGTAGCCCGCCACCACCCACCGTTCCTGACCCCGCAGCCGGCTGCCGAGCAGCCCGGCCCAGCCGGACAGCGGCCGGATCACCACCAGCAGCGCCAGCGAGGTGACGGCACCCTGCCAGGTCAGGGCAGCCAGGCCACCGAGCGCGATGAAGGCGCCCAGCACGAACAGCAGCACCGCGGTGAACAGGCGCTCGACCTGCTCCACGAAGTCGTGCAGGACGTTGTGGAAGCCGTGGGCGCGCTCGGCCGCGCGGATCGCGCACGCGGTGACGAACACGGCCAGGAAACCGTATCCGCCCAGCAGTTCGGTCACCCCGTACGACAGGAAGGTGGCGCCCAGGGCGACGAAGCCCTCGCGGTGCTCGGACAGCCGCAGCACCGGCGAGCGGGGCCGGAAGAACAGCCAGCCCAGCAGCCGTCCCACGAGCCACCCGCTCAGGACGCCCACCCCGCACCTGAACCCGACGTCCAGCGCCGCCCAGCCGCCGGTCCACTCGGCCGACCAGCCGCTGCCCGCGGCCGCCGCCAGCGCCACCGCCGCGTAGGTCACGGGGAAGGCCAGTCCGTCGTTGAGCCCCGCCTCGCTGGTGAGCGCGAAGCGCACCTCGTCCTCGTCGTGCTCGTCCTCGGTCGGCTCACCCACCCGCACCTCCGAGGCGAGCACCGGATCGGTCGGGGCCAGGACGGCGGCCAGCAGCAGCGCGGCGGCCGGCGGCCAGTCCAGCAGCCACCACGCCGTGAGACCGGTGGCGAGGACGGTCAGGGGCATGGTGATGCCCAGCAGCCGCCAGGTCGAGGCCCACCGGCGCCGGCCGACCGGGCGGTTCAGCGCCAGTCCCGCGCCCATCAGGGCGACGATCACGCAGATCTCCGTGACGTGCTCCACCAGCAGCCGGTCCGCCACCGGGTCGATCACCGGCAGCGGCAACGGCAGCAGGTACACCCCGATCCCGGCCACCAGGAACACCAGGGGGAGGGACAACGGCCGCCCGGCCACCACCCGGGGCAGCACCGCCGCGAGGAGCGCGCCCCCGCCCAGCCATGCGAACACCGCGTCGGAGATCGTCACCGCGCCACGCCCCTTCCGCCCCGTCCACCCGCCGCCCTGCCGATCCGCGCGCGACGGCCGCCGGACGGCGACCGGGACCACCGGTCACCTGCCTGCCTCCGGCCGGCGCGGTGGCGCGCGTCTTGATCGCGTACCCACCTCAGCACAGGATCACCGGGCCGACCGGTCGGCTCGCTGCGGCAGCCGGGCACGGGTACGTCCGCATCGGAGGGGGCGTGTGTGCGAGCCGCCCGCCGCGCCCCCTCACCCGGCCCCGTCCTCGACCCCGCCGACGACGGCGGCCCAGGGCTGGGCCGCCGGGTCGTCCCGCCAGGCGCGCAGAGCGCTCGCGTCCACGCAGACGATGCCGCACTGCTCGGCGTACTCCACGGCTGGTGCGGTGAACTCGCTGGTGGTGACGACGACGGCCAGGTCCGCCTCGTGCACGGTGAAGCAGGTGCCGCCGAAGCGCTGGAGTTCCTGGGAGCCGACCTTGTTGTCGTCGCCGTAGCGCTTGCACTGGACGACCAGGCGCCGGCCGTCGGGGGTCAGCGCGACCACGTCGGCACCGAGGTCGCCGGCGCCGCCGACGACCTGTACCTGCGAGCAGCCGCCCCGTACACACAGGTCGGCTATCGCCTGCTCGAACTCGTCGGGGCTGAGGGCGTGGTGGTCCAGGACGACGGTCGGCTCGTCGGGCGTCGCCCCCGGGCCGCTCGGGGACGGTGCGCCGGTGCACGGTGCCCCGGGAGCCTGAGCGGGCGCGGTCGCGTCGAGGGCGTCCAGCGCCGTCGTCGTGGCCTGCTGGAGTGCCGCGGTGGTGCGGCGTGCGAGCCGGGCGGCGGTCAGACGGCGCCGGCGCCTGCCGTAGGCCAGGGCGAGGGCCACGCCGACCAGCGACAGGACGGCCGCCCAGAGCGGGCGTTGCTCCACGACCCGCGCCGCCGCGCGCGCGACCAGCCCCAGACACACCAGGACCACCGCGCTGAGTCCGAAGAACATGGCTGTCGCGCGCAGGTCGAAGCGGCGCTCAGAGTACGCGGGACGCTCGGGGCGCTCGGGCAGGGTGACCACGGTCACTCCTTTCTCCGGCAACGAAGATCATCCCCGTCGTGTGCCCGCGTAAGCCCTCCGGCAACTCTTCCGACCGGCCAAGGACTTCGCGCGGCCGCTGCCCCGCTCTTCGTCCGGCTGGACCAGGGCCGTCTTCGGCGTCCTCGCCGCCCCTGCGGGCGCGGGCGCGGGCGCGGTGGGGCTGATCGCCCCGGACACCCTGCTCGCGCGCATGGGCTGCGCCCCTGCGGCCGGCTCCCCGCGCGCGGAGGGCGACCTACCGTGGCCTTCCTCACCGCGTCCGCCACGGCGGCGCTCACCATGGGCGTCCGCTACGTGCCGGCCTCGCCGACCGGCCGGCGGGCGTTCTTCCGCTGGACCGTGCCGGTGCCGGTGGCCCGTCGGTGCTGGTGGCCCGCAGCGCGGGTGGTGGCGTCCAAGCTGACGGTCCGTCAGCCGTGGTGGTGCGTCACTCCGGCTCCTGGGCGTTCGGGGACGTCGCGGGCGGTGCGGGGCGTTCCCGGCCGCCGTCGTGTCCCGACACCACCACGGCCAGGAGCCCGACGACGACGGCCGCGGCGGCGGCCCGTCCGGCCGCCCGCACCGTCCAGCCCGGCAGGGACACGCCCTCCCGGCGCCCCGGTGCGCCCAGTCGTTCGGCTCGGCGGGAGGGCCGCAGCAGTCGGAGCAACAACAGCACCGCCACCGGCAGTTGCAGCAGCCACAGCACCGTGCGCGGCCACTCGCCGTACCAGACGTTGGTCCCGTACAGCAGGGTGTGCCACACACTCAGCACGTACACCACGATCACGAACCGGTGCAGCCGGCGCCAGGTGTTCGCGCCGATGCGGTGCCGGACGTAGAACAGCAGCCCCAGGGGGATCGCCAGGTAGAGGGCGCCCTGGCCGATGGGGATGGCGAGCCTGCCGGTGCCGGAGTCGTACCAGCCGGGCACGAAGGTGTCCGCGAAACCCGTCCACAGGCGCTGGGCCCACGTCAGCTGAACCTCGTAGCGCACGAGTTCGGCCGCGAACAGCAGCGCGTGCGCGAACATCAGCGCCATGGTGGTCAGGCTCGTGGTGCGGTGCCAGCGTTCCAGGACCTGCCGGGAGACCGGCAGCCGGGCGGGGCGGGGGCCCGACAGCAGCAGCCCGAGCACGACCGTGCCCCAGGCCCACAGCAGTCCCGACCAGCCGAACGCCTGACTGAGCAGATACATCCAGTACGTGTCCGGGTCGTCCATGAACGGCATGACCGCGACCGTCGCCGACGTGCCGGACCCCATGCGCACGGAGAGGAACACGAACACGGCGGCCGTGACCGCCACCGCCGCGGTCGCGTCGGGCACGGCGGCCCGCAGATCACCGCGGAGCGCGACCCGGTCGGCCGGACGCCGGCCGGGGCCCGCCGGGGCGGCCGTACCGTCGTCGTCCGGCCTCGCGTCTGGCAGCATCAGGGGCCTCCCGGGCACGGGTCACCGCGGCGGCGGTGCGCAGGTGTCGTGGGTGAACAAGTGTGACGGAGGGAAACAGGCGCCGCTGAGGCTCGATCCGGCCAGAGCGGTTCGCGGGCCCGTGGCGATCTCCCGCCCTGACCGCCACCTTCGTATTCAGGACAACCGCCGAACAGCCACTGTCGCGGTAAGGTCCGGGCCTTTTACGCTGACCTGCCACCGCGCCCGGGGCCGCCCGCCCGGCTCGTGCACGGTGACATCCGGGACTGGGTCGGCGGGACGAGACGGTCACAGGCGTACGGGTGACCGCGCCTCCTCCCCGGTCCAGGCACAGGGCTCGCAACCAGGAGGAGGACGCGTGCGTGAGGCCGGTTCCCGCGAGCCGTACCGCTTCCCGGCCGGCTCGCCGTCCGGCGGACCGGGGCGGGCGGCGCCGGCCGTGTCCGGTGTCTGCCACGGCACTCTGGGCGAGCTCTACCAGGGCCCGCTGCACGCGGGCCCCGACCCGGACATCGCGGTGGTGTCCTTCCCCGTGGACCGCCACTCCTGGGTGTACTTCACGCCGGGACCCGCGGCCGGCCCGCCGCAGCCACCGCCGTTCGGGGAGAAGTCGGCGACCGCGGTGGGGCTCTTCCTGGAGCACTACGGCCTCACCCTCCCGCCGGGGCGCTGGAGCACCCATTCCGACCTGCGGGTGGGGGTGGGAATGGCCAGTTCGACCGCGGACATCGTGGCGACGCTGCGCTGCCTGTTCCGCGTCTTCTGCCTGCCCTGCGACACGGACGTGCTGCTCGGCATCCTGGCGGCGATCGAGCGCGCCGACAGCGTCTTCCTCGACGAGTTCGCCCTGCACCTCAGCGGACGGCACCGGGTGGTCCGGCGGCTGGGCACGGACATCGGCTTCCACACCGCCTTCGTCACCGAGCCCGGGACGGTGGACACCGCCGCCGTCACCACCGTGCTGCTGGACCACTACCGGCGGCGGGGCGAGGAGTACGAGCGGTGCCTGACCGACCTGCTGAAAGGTTTCGGCTCCGGCGACCCGGCCGCCGTCGCCCGGGCCGCGACCGGCAGCGCCGCGCTGTCCCAGCAGGTGCTGCCCAAGGCGACGTTCGACGACCTGCTCGCCCACCGCGAGCGGTTCGGCGCCGACGGCGTCTTCGTCGCCCACACCGGCTGCCTCAGCGGCTACCTCTTCACGCGCCGCCCCGGCGCCGGGCTGAAGTCCGACCTCTCCGCGTTCTTCCACTCGCTCGGCCACCAGTGCTCATTCGCCCAAGGAGGCTACGGGTGATCCACCCCCACATCGCCGACGCCCTGAAGGTCCCCGACCTGGTCCGGCTCACCGACGGCACGGTCCTGGTGCGGTTCGAGTCGATGAAGGTCTACTCGGCGCTCGCGGCCGTCCGCCACCTGCTCGACCGCGGCACGGTCAGTCCGGGCCAGACCCTCGTCGACAGCTCCAGCGGCATCTACGCCTACGCGCTCGCGCTGGCCTGCCACCGGTACGGCATGCGCTGCCACATCGTCGCGTCCACCACCGTGGACGCCACCACCCTCGCCCAGCTGGAGATCCTCGGCGCCACCGTCGAACAGGTCAGACCGTCCCGCGACCTCAAGCTCGACCAGGAACTGCGGGTGCGGCGGATCCGCGAGATCCTCGCCGAACGGCCCGCGTGCCACTGGATGCGCCAGTACCACGACGACGTCCACTGCCTCGGCTACCACGAGGTCGCCGACCGGCTGGCGGCGGCGTTCCCCGGCCGCCCGCTGACCGTCGTCGGCGGCGTCGGGTCCGGCGCCTCCACGGGCGGCATCGTGGACCGGCTGCGGACCACCGACCCGTCGGTGCGGCTGGTCGGCGTCCAGCCCTTCGGCAGCGTCACCTTCGGCAGCCAGGACCACCACGACCCGGAGGCGATCATCGCCGGGATAGGGTCGTCGATCGTCTTCGACAACGTCCGCCACCACCTCTACGACACCGTGCACTGGATGGACTTCACCCACGCGATGTCCGGCGCGGTGGCCCTGCTGCGCGAGCACGCGGTGTTCGCCGGACTGTCCACCGGGGCCGCGTACCTGGCCGCCGCGCACGAGGCCCGCCGCCACCCCGACCGGCTGCACCTGGTGATCGGCGCGGACACCGGACACCGCTACGTCGAACGCGTCTTCGCCCGGCACGCGGAGGCCCCGGACCCCGCCGCGCTGAAACCCGTCGAGGTCCGCGACCCCGAGGCGATGACCATGCCCTGGTCCACGATGACGTGGCAGCGCACCCCCTGCCCGGCGCGCTGGAAGGAGCGGGTGGCATGACCGTGGTCTGCCTGGAGTCCCTCACCTTCGGCCTCGGCCGTCTGGTACGCGCCGCCGACGCGCTCGGCGAGCGGCTGCGGCTGCTGACCCGCGACCCCGCCTACTACGCGTACGAACTGGCCGGGCTGCCCCCGGGCGCCCTGGACGTCGTGGAGACGGACACCTTCGACGTGCAGCGGCTGAGCGAGGACCTGCACCGGACCCCGGAGCTGCACGGACTGATCAGCTCCACCGACACCTGGACCCTGGTCGGAGCCGAGCTCACCACCCGTCACGACCTGCCCGGACTCGACCCGGCCGTGCTCCGCCTGACCCGCGACAAGGCCGCCGTACGCAACCGGCTGCACGAGCGTGGACTCACCCGCGGGCGGGCCGTCGAGGCGACCGCCCCCGGCACGGACCTGCGGGAACTGCTGCTCAAGGAGGCCGGACTGCCCGCCGTCCTGAAGGACACGGCCGGCACCGGATCGCAGAACGTCTGGCTGGTCCGGGACGGCGAGGAGCTGGACGCGGCGCTCGGCGAGGCAGCGGGCCGGCGACTGACGGGACGGCTCTTCGCCGAGCCCTACTTCACCGGGCCGGTGTACAGCGCCGAGACCCTCACCTGGTCGGGCCGGACCCGGCTGCTCGGCGTCTCCAGCCGGCTGATGTCACCGGAGCCCCACTTCCGCGAGGAGATCACCGCCTTCCCCGTCGCCTTCCCCGAGGCACGGCGGGTGTCGCTGGAACGGTGGCTCGGCGAGGTGCTCGCCGCCCTCGGCTACACCGACCGCTTCGCCCACGTGGAGTTCGTCCTGACCGCCGACGGACCGGAGGTGGTGGAGGTCAACCCCAGGATCGGGGGCGCCCTGGTCGGCGAGGGCCTGTGCCGGGCCCTGGGGGTCAACGTGTACGAGGCGATGATCGAGGCCGCCCTCGGCCGCCGCCCCCGACTGATGGACGCCGCACTTCCCGGCGGCCCGGCCGTCGCGTTCGTCCTCGGCTACCCCGCGGCGCCCGGCACGTTCACCGGGGTCGCCGGGCTCGACCGGCTGGCGGCCATGCCGGGGTCGCCCGCCTGGTACCCGGTCAAACGGATCGGCGACGCCGTCGAGCACCTGGGCGACAGCCGCGGCTACGCGGGCATCGTCTACGCCGAGGCCGAGACCGCCGAACTCGCCACGCACCGGGCGGTGGCCGCCGCGAACGCCGTACGCGTGCGCACCGAACCGTTTCCGCCGCCGGCCGGCGCCGGGGCCCGCGGTGACTGATCCGGCGCGGGGCGCCACCGGCCTGCGGGCCGCGCTGTCCACGCTCGGCGGTCCGCCGCGCTTCCTGCTGCTCAGCTCGTTCCTGATCCCGCTCGGCAGCTTCATGGTCCTGCCGTTCATGTCGGTGTTCCTGCACGAACGGCTCGGCATGGGGCTCGGCACGGTCGGTGTCGTCCTGGCGGTGGCGTCACTCGTGCAGTTCTCCGGCGGCGTCGTCGGCGGGGCCCTCGCCGACCGGATCGGGCTGCGCCGCACCATGCTGGCGGCCCTCGTCGTGCGCACGGCCGGGTTCGTCGGCCTGCTGCTGGCCCTGCGCTGGCCGCCCCTGGCGGTCGGCGCGCTGGTCCTGACCTGCTGCGGCGCGGCCCTGTACCTGCCGGCCAACAAGGCGTACCTGGTGCACGGCGTGGACGACGAGCACCGCCCGGCGTTCCTGTCGGCGGGCAACGCGGCGCTCAACGCGGGCATGGCCGTGGGCCCGCTGATCGCCGGGCCGTTCGTGCTGTCCTCACCCGGCCGGCTGTTCGTCGCCGTCACCGCGCTGTTCGTCCTGGTCACCGCGGGCCACGCCCGGCTCCCCGAGGCGAAGCCCCAGCCCCAGCCCCAGCCGGAGCCCCAGCCGGAGCCGGGGGCGCGGGCGCCGGGGCGGGGCCTGCTCGCCGGGCCGGCGGCGCTGCCGTTCGCCGCCAACGCGCTCGCCTTCTACCTCTACTTCCACTTCCAGCACTACCTGGCGGTCTACGCCGTCGACCGGGCCTCCAGCGGGTTCTACAGCCTGGTGCTGCTGCTCTGCTTCACGCTGGTCATCGTCGTCCAGCCGCTCGCGGCCCAGTGGATCCGGCGCCTGCCGTACGCCGTGGCCCTCACGGCCGGATTCACGGGCCTGGCCGCCGGGCTGGCCGTGCTGGCGATCGGCACCCGGGCGGCACTGCTGGCCGGGGGAGCGCTGATCACGCTCGGCGACATCGTGCTGTTCCTCAAGAACGACCTGGAGGCGCTGCGCCGCAGCCGCTGCTCCGACGCCCAGGTCTTCGGCCGGCAACGCCTGGCCGCGGGGCTCGGCGCCTGCGCGAGCGGTGTGCTGGGCGGGCAGCTGTACCGGCTGGGCGAACAGGCCGGGAACACCGGCTGGTTCTGGCTGCTGGCCGCCGCCCAGTGCCTCCTGCTCCCCCCGCTGCTGCTGATCTTGTACCGCCGTACCACGCGACGGCCCGGCCCTCACGGTCCCGACGAAGGAGCACTGACGCCGCATGACACGAACGGGCGGGTTCCAGGACGATGACTTCTGGACGGAGTTCCACGACTTCCTCTTCTCCGAACAGCGTCACGCCCAGGCCGAGGACCTGCTGCGCACCTCCCCCCTGCTCTCCTTCCCGCCCGGCGCACGGGTGCTGGACCTGTGCTGCGGTCCCGGGGTCTTCACCGTGCCGCTCGCCCGACGCGGCCACGACGTGACCGGGGTGGACCTCAGCCCGGCCATGCTGGACCGGGCGCGCGAACGGTCGGCCGACGCCGGCGCGCACGTCACCTATGTGCGGGCCGACGCACGCGCCTACACGGCACCGGGCGGCTTCGACGTCGTCCTCAACATGTTCACGTCCTTCGGGTACTTCGAGGACCCCGCCGACAACGCGCGCGTGCTGCGCACCATGCACACCTGCCTGGCACCCGGCGGCACCCTCGTCCTGGACCTCGCGGGCAAGGAACTGCTGGCGCGCAGGGTCACCCCGCCCAAGGTGGTGCGGCGCGGCGACGACCTGCTGGTGCAGACCGACACCGTGCTCGACGACTGGGCGCGGCTGCGCAGCGACTGGGTGCTGGTGCGGGGCGACCGGGTCACCCGCGCCACACTGGTGTGGTTCGTGTACAGCGCGGTGGAGCTGCGGGAGATGGCCGAGCAGGCGGGGTTCGGCCGGGTGGAGGTCTTCGGCGGCTTCGACGGCCGCCCGTACGACGAGAACGCCGAACGCCTCGTCCTGCGGGCCGTCCGGGAGACCTGACGGCAGGCGGAGGCGGGCGGCCGGGAGCGCACGCCCTGTCACTCCTCACTCAAAGGCACGTACTATCACTGGGTCATCGCCGCGACGGGAACCAGGAAGCCGGTGCGAATCCGGCACGGTCCCGCCACTGTGACCGGGGAGTGCACCCCTCGACATGCCACTGCGCCGACCGCGCGGGAAGGCAGGGGGAACGTCGATCCGGGAGTCAGGACACTGCCCTGTCGCGGGCCCGTTCCGAGGAGCGCGGACTCCAGGAGGCTCTACGTGTCACGGTTGTTACCCCCTGCCCGTACGCGCCGGCCGCTGCGCGCCGCGGCGGCGCTCGCCCTGTCGGCGGCGCTGCTCACCGCCGGCTGCGTCTCGTCCGGCGACGCCGCCCGGGACGAGAAGGCGCCGGCGCCGTCGCTCAAGGGCTTCCCCGTCACCGTCGACAACTGCGGTGTGCGCACGACGTACGACCGGCCGCCGTCCCGGGTGGTCACCATCCACCAGCACCCGGCGGAACTCATGCTCGCCCTCGGGCTGAGGGACCGCATGGTCGGCACCGCCTTCCCCGACTCGGCCGTCCTGCCCGGACTGCGCGAGGACTTCGAGGCGATCCCCGAACTGGCGCAGAAGGAGCCGTCCTTCGAGACCGTCCTGGACACCGGACCCGACCTCGTCTACGGCGGCTACGGCAGTGCCTTCGCCGAGAACGAGGGCCGCTCCCGCGAGGCGTTCGCCGACGCCGGCATCGACACCCATCTCAACCGCGAGTACTGCGGCGAGAAGCGGGTGACGATGGAGGACACCTACGACGAGATCCGCACCGTCGGCCGCATCTTCGGCGTGACCGGCCGGGCCGACCGGCTCGTCGCCGACCTCCGGGGCCGGGTCGGCAGGGCCGCCGGCGCCGTGCGGGACGAGCCCGAGGTGCCCGTGTTCGTCTACGACAGCGGGGACAAGACCGCCTTCACCGCGGGCGGCAAGAGCCTGGGCACCGAGCTGATCCGGCTGGCCGGCGGCCGGAACGTCTTCGCCGACCTCGACGACGTCTTCGGCGACGTCTCCTGGGAGCAGGTCGTCGAACGCAGGCCGGAGGTCATCGCCGTCTACGACTACACCGGGGCCGGCAGCGTCGAGCAGAAGAAGGAGTTCCTGCTCGCCCAGCCCGCCCTCGCGGACGTACCGGCCGTGAAGAACCGGCGGTTCGTCGTCCTGCCGCTGACCGCCACCCTGGTCGGCGTCCGCTCGGCGTACGCGGTCGAGGACCTCGCCCGCGGACTGCACCCCGAGAGCTTCCGGTGACCCGGACCGCGACCGGGGCACCCGCCGGGCGGGCAGCACGACGGGCACCGGACGGACGCGGCGCGCGCCGCGGCACCGTGGCCGGGACGCTGCTCGTGCTCGCCGTGCTGCTCGTGGTCTCCGCCACGGCCGGCCTCGCGATCGGCTCGGTGCAGGTGCCGCCCGGCCAGGTGTGGGGCATCGTGACGCACGCGCTGGGCGCCGACTGGGTGACCCCCGACTGGTCGCGGGCCCGCGCGACCATCGTGCTGGACATCCGGGCACCGCGCGTCCTGCTCGGGGCGGTGACCGGTGCCGGGCTCGCCGTCGTGGGCACCGCCCTGCAGGCGCTGGTGCGCAACCCGCTCGCCGAGCCCTACCTGCTGGGGGTCTCCTCCGGCGCGTCCCTCGGCGCGGTGACGGTGATCGTGTTCGGGGTGAGCCTGCTCGGACCGGCGTCGCTGTCGGCCGCCGCGTTCGCCGGTGCCCTGGGCGCGCTGCTGCTCGTCTACGCCACCGCCCGCACCGGCGGCCGGATCACCTCGGCCCGGCTGGTGCTCTCCGGCGTGGCGATCGCGTCGGTGCTCACGGCGGTGCTGGACCTGCTGCTGCTGACCACCGACCGGGGCAACGAGGCGCGCGCCGTGCTCGCCTGGACCCTCGGCGGTCTCGGCGGCGTCACCTGGGGCACGCTGTGGCTGCCGAGCCTGGCCATGCTGTTCGGTATCGGCGTCCTGCTGGTGCAGGCCCGCGATCTGAACCTGCTGCTGGCCGGCGAGGAGGCCGCCACGACCATGGGGCTGGACGTGGCCCGCTTCCGCGCCCGCCTGTTCGTCCTGGTGTCCCTCGTCACCGGCGTCCTGGTGTCGGCGGCCGGCCCGATCGGCTTCGTCGGTCTGATCCTGCCGCACATCGTGCGCCTGTTCGTCGGCGGTGACCACCGCCGCGTCCTGCCCACGGCCGCACTCGGCGGAGCGGTGTTCCTCATCTGGGCCGACATCGCCGCGCGCATCGTCGCCGCGCCGACGGAGGTACCGGTCGGCGTCCTCACCGCACTGTGCGGCGGGCCGTTCTTCCTGTGGCTGATGCGCCGGGACGCCCGGCGGAACACCGACCGAGGAGTGGCATGACCGCGACCGACCTGTCCGTCGACGGCGTCACGCTCACCGCAGGCGCCCGCCACCTGGTGCGGGACGTCTCGCTGACCGCCCGTCCGGGAGAGACGATCGGGCTGGTGGGCCCCAACGGCAGCGGCAAGTCCAGCCTGCTGCGGACCGTCTACCGGGTCCTGCGCCCCGACAGCGGGGCGGTCCGGATCGACGGCGCCGACGCCTGGTCGCTGCCCGTGCGGCAGGTGGCCCGCACCGTGGCGGCGGTGGTGCAGGACTCGGGCACCGACGTCGATCTCGCCGTGCGCGAGGTCGTCGCGATGGGCCGCACCCCGCACAAGCGCCTGCTGGCCGGCGACACCGCCGAGGACGCCGAGCTGATCGAGTCGGCGCTCACCGCGGTGGACGCCACCCACCTGGCCGACCGCCCCTTCGACCGGCTCTCCGGCGGCGAACGCCAGCGCGTGCTCATCGCCCGCGCCCTCGCCCAGCGGCCCTCCCTGCTCATCCTGGACGAACCGACCAACCACCTCGACATCCGCCACCAGCTGGACGTCCTCGGCACCCTGCGCCGACTGCCCGCCACGGTGCTCCTCGCCCTGCACGACCTGAACCTGGCCGCCTACTACTGCGACCGCCTCTACGTCCTGCGCGACGGCGGGGTCACGGCCTTTGGCCCACCCGCGCAGGTGCTCACGACGCAGCTCCTCGCCGACGTCTACGGCGTGGCGAGCGAGGTCGCCGTCCACCCGCGCACGGGGGCACCCCAGGTGACGTTCCTTCCCGGGGAGCCGCAGCAGGGCACACGGGCGAAGGCGGATCATCCCGTCGGGTGATGGGCAGTAGGGTGCAGTGGTGACCTCGTTACCGGACGACCCGCCGCCGCCGATCGGCGAAGACGACCGCGACACGGCCGTGCGGCACTTGCAGCAGGCGTACGCCGAAGGCCTCATCTCGCACGAGGAGTTGGACGGACGCCTCCACCAGGCGCTCACCGCCACGGCGCGCGGCGAGCTCGTGTCGGCCCTGGTCTCACTCCCGGAGCAGCAGCCCGGCACCGCGTCGACGATCGCCGCCGCCGGCGGACGGATCAAGCGGCGAGGCGCGTGGCGGGTCCCTCGGACCCTCGAGGTCGAGTCCGCGTACGGAAGCGTGCGCCTTGATCTGTCCCGGGCGGTCATCGAACACCCGGTCGTCGACATCGAGCTGCACCTGGGGACCGGCGGGGCCAGGATCACGGTGCCCCGCGACACGGTCGTCGACGTCGAGGGGCTGCGCGCGGAGTGGAAGGACCTGCGCTACGAGGCCCCGCGGCGCTCCCGCCCCGGCGGCCCGACGATCCGCGTCTCCGGGACCATGGGCTTCGGCCGGCTGAGGATCCGCCACGCGCGGCGCCGAGGCGCGTGGCCCCGACGCCGTGCGGTCGGCCGGCCAGGGGCCGCCACCTGTCCTCCCACGCGGGTGCGATGCCGCTGAGCCACTTCAGCGCGCCGTCGGCCAGGCCCGGCCCGTCACTCCGCCCGTGCCTGAGCGGGCGTCGCCTCCGCGGCCCGCGCCGACCGGGCCGCCGCCGCGCCGCCGGGGGCCGCTCCCGCGGCGGCTGTGCCTGAGTGTCCGAGCAGGGATCGTCCGGAGACGCTGGACATGGTCACCCTCCCTGTGCGCCGGACCTGCGGGTGGGTCCCGGGGCCGCCGGTGGATCTTCGGCACGACCGGCGGCCGGTGTGGGCTGAACGGTGCCGTCCGGTTGGGTGGGCCCCTCGGACGGGACGAGCCGGCCCGGTGGCGCCCGGGAGTCGGGCGCCACCGGGCCGGCTCGTCGGTGCGGCATCGAGCGGGCAGGTGCGGTGCCGCACCGGGGCCGGGGGATCGGTCAGGCGCCGGGCAGGACGCCGGTGCGGGCCACCTGCGCGTACCAGTGCGCGGACGCGGCCCGCTGCTGTGCTGCGGTGACCACGTAGGTCCTTCGGCCGTCGTGGGCTTCGCGGACTCCATCCTCGCCCGGCACACCAACCCGCCCTTGACGACGGTGCGTCAGCCGGTCGAGGAACTGGGCCGGACGATGGCGCGCCTCCTCTCACGCAGATCACGGAACCCGGCGGAACGCGGCGGCAGTTGACGCTCCCCACGGGGCTGGTGGTGCGCGAGTCGTCCTGACGGGTCGCTGGATGCGGCCGATGGCGAGATGAGGTCCGTCGAGCGGCTGGTGCCGGACACGAACTGCGGGAGGTGCTCCGACGCGGCGTGCGGTCGGCACCGACCCGCCCGCGGGGCGGAGGCCGCCGTCGGCCGTCACCGGCGAGCCGCGGCCGGTCAGGTGGACGCGGGCCGCCCTCTTCCCGCCCGGGCGCTCAGGCGGGCAGGGTGGCCGGGGAGTCCGGTGCGGGCGGCGGGGCCGTGCCCGCGCGCAGGATGCCCTCGACGCCGTTCAGGAACGTCTCGCAGATCAGCGTCGGGTCGAACAGGCAGCCGGCTGCCATGGCGCCGTCCCGGAGCATGACGAAGTGCCGGCCCGCCGCGTCGGCGGGAGCGCGACCGGCGTCTTCCAGCAGCCGCGTGGCGGTCTCCAGGAACCACTGCCGGTGGGCCAGCACGGCCTGGTGGACGGGGTGCGCCGGGTCGGGGTACTCGGCCGCCGCGTTCAGGAAGGCGCATCCGCGGAACCCGGGGGACCGGATGCCCTCGGCGAGGTACCGGCTCACGGCCCGGACCGTGTCGGCCGCCGGCAGGCCCTGTGCCCGGATGGCGGCCACCTGTCCCCGGATGCCCTGATCGGCCCGCCGGAGGTAGGAGAGGATCAACTCCTCCTTCCCCTTGAAGTGCCGGTACAGGGTGGCGCGAGTGACCTGGGCCTCCGCGATGATCCGGTCCACGCCGACGGAGTGGATCCCCTCCGCGTAGAAGATCCGGGTCGCCGTGTCGAGCAGCCGCACCCGTGCCTCGGACGCGCCCCCGCCTTCTGTGCCCGTGCTCATGGCGCCCACTGTATCAGCCGATGAGGGAGAACGTTCGGTCTTGACAGCGGCTCCGGGGCCCTCTTGGATGCATGCCAAGACCGAACGTTCTCCCTCACCCTTCGCCGCCAGCTCCGCCCTGGCCGAAAGGACCCCTCATGGACGCCTCCGCCTCCGCCCCCGCCCCCACCGCGAGCGACCCCGCGGCGCTGCGCCGCCTGTACTTCTTGCGCTTCGCGTTCGCCGCGGTGTGGGCCGTTCTCCTGTTCGCCTCCGCCGACTCGCTGGACCTCCTCAGCGCGACGCTGCTCGTAATCTACCCCCTGTTCGACGTGGCCTGCGCGGTCGTCGACGTCCGGTCCGCCAGGGCGAACCGCGGACCGGTGCGCGGTCTCTGTGCGAACATCGCGCTCAGCACCCTCACCGCCGCAGGTCTGGCCGCCGCCGCCACCTCGGGCATCCCGGCCGTCCTGCGGGTCTGGGGCGTCTGGGCCGTCACCGCGGGACTCGTCCAGCTGATCGTCGGCGTCCTGCGACGCGGCATGGCGGGACAGTGGCCGATGATCGCCAGCGGTGCCGTCTCCACTCTCGCCGGGGGCTCCTTCACGGCCCGGGCCGGCCAGGACAACGCCTCCCTGAGTGCCTTGGCCGGCTACGCCTTCCTGGGCGGGGTCTTCTTCCTCGTCTCCGCACTGCGTCTGGGGCAGGCCGACAAGGCGAACCGACTCGCCTCTTGAGATGTCGCCGGCGCGACGACGCGCGCGGATCCCGCACCCCGGGGCCGCTCACCGTCGTTCTCCGCCAGATCCCGTTGCGCACGAGAGCCCTCCCGCCGACGCGCGGCGCGGGGGGCTCTCGGGGGGGCGGCGAGGTGTGGGCGGTCCGTTCGAGTCCTTCGTCCACGCCGGGCTGCCGCTACCGGATCCCGAGCTGTCCCCGTGCCGGCGGGTCAGGCCCGGGAGGGGCGGCGGTCGGGGGTGAGGAGGTAGGCGATCGCCATGTCGCTGAGTTCCTCGGCGTACTGGCGCTGGTCCGTCTCCCCGGTCCGGCTGTCCGGGCGCAGCGAGTTGTGGAAGCAGGCGCCGAGGAGGGCGCGCGCCGCGGTGTCCAGCGCTGCCGCGGGGTCGGACCGCCGGATCTCGTGGGCGTAAGGGGCCGCCGCGTCGAGCAGGAGGCGGTGGATCTCGGTGATGGTGCGGGCCCCGCGGTCCAGTGCGCTGCTCTCCCGCGCGCGCAGCAGCTCGGTGAAGAGGCTGTTGCTGTCGGAGAAGGACCGCAGCAGCGCGTGCGCGTAGGCGTCCATGACGCCGGACAGCGACGGCTCGGCGTCGCGCAGCTGTGCGGCGACGTACTCCTCGCGCCGTTGCAGCATCCGATCGGTCAGGGCGGCTATGAGCTGTTCCCTGCCTTCGAAACGGCGGTAGATCGTGCCCACGGCGACACCGGCGCGCTCGGCGACGCCGGTGATCGTCATCTCCTCCAGGCCGTCCGAGGAGGCGATGTCCTCGGCCGCCCGCAGGACGCGCGCCAACGTCGCAGTGCTGCGCGCCTGCCGGGGTTCCCGGTAAGGGGCGGGGCGGTTCGGCTCGTCAGTCATGTGCCGCAGCGTAGCGAGCGCGTTCCCGAAGGTCTTTCGTGACAGGGGCTGTGCACGGGCGGGTTCCTCTGAGTATCCTCCGACGCGAATGTGAATACACATTCGCTTCATGTGGAGGTACGAGAATGACCGACAACCAGACCGTTCCGCCCGTGTCCGTGGCCCTCGTGTCGGGCCCCACCGGAGCCGGGAGCATCGACGACTACGAGCTGGCGTACGCCCGTCGCGCCCTGGACCGCTTCCGGACGCTGCTGGGTCGCCAGGGCCTGCTCGACCTCCTGGCGGCGGACATCGAGGAGGGCAACGCCCGACTCCGCGAGAACGCCCAGGCCTCCGGCGGCAGCTTCCGGTCCGGCACGACGGTGCTCGACGCGCGGGGCCTCACGTCCGGGGAGTTGGTGGCCTGGATGGAGCAGGCCTTCGCGGGCGACGAGGGCGCGCTCCTCGCCGGGCACCCCGAGCACTACGTGATGACCCCCGGGCCCGACGGATCGTTCCGGGTGGTGGAGAACGTCGGCCCCCACGTCTGTTCCTTCCTCATGGGCGGCTGGGGAACGGACGCGATGGCCTGGGCCGCGGACGCCGACGAACTCCTCCCGCAGTCCGCGTGCACCCACAAGATGTCCTCGAACCTCTTCCTGACCGACGGCACCGTCGTCGGGCGGGCGTTGATCCAGTTCGCCGACACCCCCGACGGCTTCACCGCGCACCTGACGTTCTACGTGCCCGTCACCTGCCCGCAGGACGTGCTGGAGCACCACTTGCGGCACTACGCGGTCGAGTTCAGGAACTGGATCGTCGCCGCGGCGGCGGCGCGCGCCTGAGAGGTCGGCAGAGGTCCCTCCGCGGTGACGTCGCGTTCACCGCCTGCGACCTCTGGACGTGACACTCGAATATATATTACATTTATCAACATGTCATGTAAGGAAGCGGTGGGTATGACTCCATCAGTGCGGGACGGTGCGTCGCTCGTCGGCCGGACGGAGGAGGGGCGGCGCTTCGCTCCCCCCGCCGATCTGGCGGCGGCGGCCAACGTCACGGCCGCGGCGTACGAGCAGGCCGACGCCGACCGGCTGGGTTTCTGGGCCGAGCAGGCCCGCCGGCTGACCTGGGCCACCGAACCGGCCGAGACGCTGGACTGGTCGAACCCGCCGTTCGCCCGGTGGTTCGCCGACGGCGAGCTGAACGTCGCGTACAACTGCGTCGACCGCCATGTCGAGGCCGGCCACGGCGACCGGATCGCTCTGTACTTCGAGGGCGAGCCGGGCGACAGCCGGGCGATCAGCTACGCGGAACTCAAGGACGAGGTGAGCCGGGCCGCCAACGCCCTGACCGAACTCGGCGTCACCCAGGGCGACCGGGTCGCGGTCTACCTGCCGATGATCCCCGAGGCAGTCGTCGCGATGCTCGCCTGCGCCCGGATCGGCGCCCCCCACTCGGTGATCTTCGGCGGCTTCTCCGCCGACGCCGTGGCGTCCCGGATCGCCGACGCCGACGCCAAGCTGGTGATCACGGCGGACGGCGGCTACCGCCGTGGCAAGCCGTCCGCGCTCAAGCCCGTCGTGGACGCCGCCGTGGCCCGGACGCCACAGGTCGAACGCGTCCTGGTGGTGCGGCGCACCGGCCAGGACGTCGCCTGGGACGACACACGTGACGTGTGGTGGCAGGAGATCGTCGGCCGGCAGTCCGCCGCGCACACCCCGGAGCCGTTCGGCGCCGAGCATCCGCTGTTCATCCTCTACACCTCGGGCACCACGGGGAAGCCGAAGGGCATCCTGCACACGTCCGGCGGATACCTGACCCAGACCGGCTACACCCATCACGCGGTGTTCGACCTGAAGCCGGAGACCGACGTCTACTGGTGCACCGCCGACATCGGATGGATCACCGGCCACTCCTACATCGTCTACGGACCGCTGGCGAACGGTGCCACCCAGGTGCTCTACGAGGGCACCCCGGACACCCCGCACCGGGGCCGCTTCTGGGAGATCGTCCAGAAGTACGGGGTGACACTCCTCTACACCGCGCCCACCGCCGTCCGGACGTTCATGAAGTGGGGCGACGACATCCCCGCGCGGTTCGACCTGAGCAGCCTGCGGGTGCTGGGCAGCGTCGGCGAGCCGATCAACCCCGAGGCGTGGGTCTGGTACCGCGAGCACATCGGCGCCGGGCGGGCCCCGGTCGTGGACACCTGGTGGCAGACCGAGACCGGCGCGATGATGATCTCGCCGCTGCCCGGTGTCACCGTCACCAAGCCCGGTTCCGCGCAGGTCCCGCTGCCCGGCATCGCGGCCACGGTGGTCGACGACGAGGCCCGGGAGGTGCCCGCCGGCTCCGATGGCTACCTGGTGCTGACCGAGCCGTGGCCGTCGATGCTCCGCACGGTCTGGGGCGACGACCAGCGCTACCTGGACACCTACTGGTCGCGCTTCCCGGGCCGCTACTTCGCCGGTGACGGCGCCCGGAAGGACGAGGACGGCGACATCCGGCTGCTCGGCCGCGTCGACGACGTGATGCTCGTGTCGGGGCACAACATCTCCACCGCGGAGGTCGAGTCCGCGCTCGTGTCCCACCCCGAGGTCGCCGAGGCCGCCGTCGTGGGCGCCGCCGACGCCACCACCGGGCAGGCCGTCGTCGCCTTCGTCATCCTGCGCGGCAGCGCCGAGGACGGCGGGCGAGCCGGTGCGGGCGGCCCGGGACTCGACGCCGAACTGCGCGACCACGTCGGCAGGACGCTCGGCCCGATCGCCAAGCCCCGGCGGATCCTCACGGTCCCCGAGCTGCCCAAGACCCGATCCGGCAAGATCATGCGGCGCCTGCTGCGCGACATCGCCGAGAACCGGGAGCTGGGTGACGTCACCACTCTCACCGACTCCTCCGTCATGGACCTGATCCGGTCCGGGCTGCCGGCCGCCCCGGGAGAGAACTGACCGGGCGGGCACGACGGCGCAGCGCGAGGCGGTGCGCCGGCCCCGCGGCCGGGTGCGGCTACTGGCCGCACGCGGCGGCGAGGGCCCTGCGGATACGGACGGGCTCGTAGGTGGGCGAGGCGCTGGAGAGGACGACGAGGGCGGTGCGGGCCAGGTGGGTCGCCAGCGCGTGGGAGGCCGCCTTGGCGTCGCGCGACTTCACCGCCTCGGCGATGGTGCGGTGCTGGGAGCTCGTGTCCGCCTGCCACTCCAGCGGGTTCCACGAGACGAACGCCATGCGGTAG
>NZ_JBHMCY010000096.1:0-25603 GCF_042430725.1 Streptomyces cinereospinus
TGGTCTCGTCCGAGTGGCGACCTGCGCGTTCCGCCTCCAGCGCGCGCTCCCTCAAGGTGGGCCCGAGCGCACGGACCTTCTCCAGGACCGTCGCCAGCCTGTCGGACGTGTCGTGGGTCGCATCCATGGACGTCATCTCCAGTGTCGTTCGAGTGGCGGTGCCCGGGAGGGGGCGCCGTAGCGGTGGCCCCGGTGGCCCCGGGGAAGGGAGGCGGAGCCGGGTCAGATGCCGGCCAGGCGGCGGAAGCGGCTCGCGTGGAAGACCAGCGGGGAGGTGTCCGGGGCCGCGCTGAGCCCGTGGATGCGCAGCAGCACGATGTCGTGGTCCCCGCACGTGACCTCGTCGTGGATCGTGCAGTCGAGCCACAGCGTGGCGCCGTGCACGAAGACGCTGCCGTCGTCGGAGGCGAACCAGTCCGTCCCGGCGAAACGGTCCCCGCCCTTGCTCGCCAGCCGCGCGCAGATCCCGTCCTGTCCCTCGGCCAGGACGCTCAGTCCCAGCCGGGGCTGCGCGCGCAGCTTCGGCCAGGTCGTGGAGGTGTGCTGGATGCACACCGACACCAGGGGCGGGCGCATCGACACGGACGTGAACGAACTGGCGGCGATCCCCACCGGTTCGCCGTCGCTGCGGGCGCACACGGCGGTGACCCCGGACGGGAAGCATCCGAAAGCCCGCCGCAATTGGTCGGGGGCCGCCGACACCGGCTCGATACCTCTCACCGCAAACTCCTTGTCCCGGTCCGCGGCCCGGTCGTCCCGGTCTGCTGGACCTGATTGCCTGAACGTCGTCGGACGGCTCGTCAGACGGCGTCGCCCGAGGTGGTGCTGTGTGCTGCCGAGTCCGAAGTCACCGGGACCCCGCGCACGGGCACGGGGCCCGCCAGCCAGTCCCGGACGGTGTCGGCGTCGGCGCCGAGGACGGGCGGCGGACGGTGGTCGACGCGAGTCGTCTCGGTCTCGGCGCCGGTGGCGTCGACGGCGAAGGTCCGCAGCGCCGACCCCGGCAGGCTCACCTTCCCGAGGCGCTCGTGCTCGACGTCGACGAGCAGCCGCTGCGAGCGGGTCTGCTCCCACGCGTAGACCTCGTCGAGGCTGCGGACCCGGCCGGCCGGGATGCCGGCGTCGGCGAGCCGGCGCAGCAGCTCGTCCGGCTCGATGTCGCCGAACGTGCTTGCGAGCAGCGCGGTGAGGCCGTCCCGGTTCGCCACCCGGTCGGCGTTCGTCGCGTAACGGGGGTCGTCGGCCGCGAGGCCGAACGCGGCGCACAGGCGGAGCCACATCGCGTCGTTCCCGCAGGCGATCTGCACGCTGCCGCCCGCACACCGGAACAGCCCGTAGGGGGAGATGGTGGGGTGGTGGTTGCCCTGTGCGGATCCGAGTTCGCGGGCCACGGTCCAGCGGGTGCCCTGGAAGGCGTGGGCCGCGACGACGGAGGCGAGCAGCGAGGTGCGCACGATCTGCCCGCGGCCGGTGCGGTCGCGTTCCCGCAGCGCCGCGAGCACGCCGAACGCGCCGTTCATGCCGGCGAGCAGGTCGGCGATCGGCACCCCGACCCGCTGGGGGTGGTCCGGGTCCGGTCCGGTGAGGGACATCAGCCCGGCCTCGCCCTGCGCGATCTGGTCGTACCCGGCGCGGTGGGCCTCGGGGCCGTCGTGCCCGAAGCCGCTGATCGACAGCACCACCAGGCGCGGGTTGAGTTCCATCAGCCGTTCGGTACCGAAGCCGAGGCGCCGCAGCGTGCCGGGGCGGTAGTTCTCCAGCAGCACGTCCGCCCGCCGGACGAGCTGGTCCAGCACCTGCGCGTCCTCGGCCCGCTTCAGGTCGAGAGTGATCGACTCCTTGTTCCGGTTGCAGCACAGGAAGTACGTCGACTCCGGGGTGCCGTCGTCGGCCCGCACGAACGGCGGACCCCAGGACCTGGTGTCGTCCCCGCCGGGGCTCTCGACCTTGATCACGCGGGCGCCGAGGTCACCGAGCATCATCCCCGCCTGGGGTCCCGCGAGCGCGCGGGAGAGATCGACGACGAGCAGCCCGTCGAGCGGCCCGCTCATGACCGGACCTCCGCCGCGTCCACGGGGCCGGCCGCCGGGTTGGGCCGGATCACCAGCATGCTCGCGGGCAGGTTCGTCCGGTTCTCGACACCGCGGACCGTTCCGGCGGTGAGCCGGGCCGCGTCCAGCGGGTGCAGGACGTGGCTGCCGTCTTCGGTGCGCAGGGTCAGTGTGCCGGTCAGGACGATGTACAGGGTCTCTGCCGGGACGGGGGACAGCTCGGCCCGGCCGCCCGGGAGGTAGTGCGACAGGGCCGCCGTCACGGCGCCGTCGTAGTGCTCGCCGCCGAAGAGGTGCACGGGTCCGACGCCGTGGTGACCGGCGGGCTCGAAGCGTTGGGCCTGGGAGAGGTGGGCGATGTCGATGGGCACGGTCGTGGCACTCTCGATTCTGGCTGGCTGCGGGGCGGGTGCTCGCGGGTGGGGAAGTGGGTCGGTGGGGGGGGACATGGCCCGGGCGCCGGCCGGGGGAGCCGGCGCGAGCCGCCGGGCGGCCCGCACGGCGCCGCATCAGGGCTACGGCGCCGAAGCAGGGATCCGGCGGACGGGTGCGTGGCGAGCGTGAGGGTGGGTGCGGTCGGTGTCACCGGCTTGGTCCGGGCCGCCGGCGCCCGGCCGCCGTGGGCCGGGCGGAAGGTGGCTGTGAGGGCACCGTAGAAGCCGCTCCCGCAAAGTGTCAACATTTTGCGTCGGGTTCTCTCCGATGCACCCACCGTCAGCGCCCAGGATCCGGTGGCGCCGCACCGAGGGGGCGGACCCCGGTGCGCTGCTCCTCCGAGCTGTGGGGAAGTTGACCAGGGGAGCGGGTGGGCCCGGGGGGTCCCGGCGATCGCCGCCGGTCGTCCTCCGCGCGCGTCGGGGGACCGGTGCCCGGCACACGCATTGCCGCGAAGTGTTGACAGCTTCTGAGTGGTTCCCGATGATAGGTGCCATCTCCGCCACCCCGGTCGTCGGCTGCGCACCGTCGCCGGGACCGGCGGGAGCCGATCCGGGTGCCGGACCGTCGACCGCGAAGGGCGGCGGTGCCGACGCCCGCCGGCCGACTCCCGACGCCGTACGCATGCCGCGGCGGGCCGTCGTGGCCGCGGGGCGCGGAGCCGAGAAGCGCGCCCCGCCGGCAAGCGGAAGCGGCGTCCTGCCGCTGCGGGTCTCCTGCCCCCGACGGCATGTGACGTGACGCACGGGCCCTCCGCCGGACCCCCGGCGCGGGCGGAGGCTCCGACCCATCGGCGACTCAAGGACGAGGAGCGCAACCATGGTCGAACACGACAAGGCCGCCATCATCGAGGTGCTCAATCTCTACGGGCTCGCACTCGACGCTCACCGGTGGGATCTGTTCGACCGCGTCTTCACGGAGGACGTGACGGCGGAGTTCGGCCCGGCCGGAGCCGCCTGGAGCGGACTCGCCGCGTTCAGGCGCTCCTTCGCCGAGTTCCACGCCCGGCTGGACAGCCACCAGCACACGATGATGGGCCACCTGGTGCAGGTGGACGGCGACAGGGCGCACGCGTTCAGCTACGGCAACTGGCTCCTGGTCCGCGAGGCGGCCGAGGGCGGCCCGGTCTGGCAGGGCACCGGCTGGTACGACGACGTACTCGTGCGCACCGCCCGCGGGTGGCGCATCCAGCGGCGTGTCTGCCGGCTGATGTCCTGGACCGGCAACCCGGCGGTGCCCGTGCCGGACGGCGAGCACAACCCCGACATGCAGACGAACGTGCTGCACCGGCACAGTGAGGCCGGGTCCGTCGCGTTCCTCAACGCGATCGGTGCTCAGTAGCGACCGCCACACCACTGACGCGACGCCCCACCCCTGCCGGCAAGCCGCCGATGAGCCGATGGACGTGGAAGCACCGAGCGCCCGCACGGAGGTCCACGACGCGCTGCTGCGCCACTGCCACGGGCTCGACCGGGTGGACATGGACCTGCTGCGCGGCGTCTTCCCACGGCGGCGCGTGGATCCAGGTCCCCGAAAGCGTGCACGTCGGGTCCCGACCGGCCCGGCCGACGCCCCCGCGACGCCACGGCGGCCGCGGCGAGGTGCGCAGATGCAGACAACCCGGAGGTGAGCAGGTTCATGGCGATGGGCATCGGGACGGACGCCGACCGGCCGTCGGCCCAGGAGATCGTCGACCGCGTCGAGAAGCTGCGGCCCTGGCTGCGCGAGCAGCAGGCCGTGGCCGAGCGGCAGCGGCGCATCCCCCAGGAGAGCGTCGAGCGGCTCGACGCGGCCGGAGTCTTCGGCCTGACGACGCCGCGGCGGTTCGGCGGAGCGGATTTCACGGCACGGGAGCTGCACGGCGTCTTCCGCGCGCTCGGCTCGGGGTGCGGGGCGACGGGCTGGCTGGTGTGGGCGGCCGCGGGCGGCAACCTGTGGAGCTGCGCCTTCCCCGACGACGTCGTCGCGCCGGTGTACGCGTCGCCCTGGGTCGGCAACCGCACGTTCGCGGTGGGCGGCACCAGCCGGCGCATGTCGGGGACCGCGCGGCAGGTCGACGGCGGCTGGTTGGTCGAGGGCGCGTGGCCGTTCGCCACCGGGAGCGTCCACGCCTCCCACGGCTACCTCGCCGTCTTCCTCGACGAGACCGACGACACGAAGGTCGGGATGGTCCTCGTGCCGAAGGACTCGCTCGTCGCCCGGGACGACTGGGACGCGATGGGAATGGCCGCCACGGGCAGCCAGACGGTGGCGACGGACGGTGAACTGTTCGTCCCCGACGAGCGCTTCAGCACCCCGCGGCGGCTCACCGAGCGGATCGCCGAACTCACCCGGCAGGGCCTCGGGCCGCGCCGCGGAGGTCTCGCCCGCTCACTCGTCACGGGCACGGGCGTCGCCCTCGGCATGGCCGACCACGCCCTGGAGGAGTTCCTCGGCGCGGTGGGAAAGCGCAGCCTGCCCTACTCGCCGTACGCCAGCCAGCTCGACGCGCCGGTCACGCATCTGACCGTCGGGCGCGCCCACACCCGGATCCGGGCGGCGGCCCTGGTGGCCGACGCCGCGGTGACCCGGCTCGACCGGTGGGACGCCGAGGGGAGGGAGCCGTCGGAGGGCGACGTCCTCCAGCTGCACACCGACGTCGCCTACGTCTGGGACGCGTGTGCTTCCGCCGTCGAGACGCTGTTCCACGCCTCCGGAGCGTCGGCGATCACCAAACGCCTGCCGCTCCAGCTGATCGCGCGCAACTGCCGCGCGGGCAGCCTGCACGCGGCGCACGGCATCGACACCTGGACGGAGAACATCGGACGGGCGCTGTGCGGAGTCGAGTCGGCACCGGTCTCCACGGGCGTGCTCGAACGGCGGTCGTAGCGGGCCGGGCCGGCGGGCCAGCTCGAACGGCGGTCGTAGCGGGCCGGGCCGTATGACCTGGAGCACCCGCCACTGGTCGGGAACCCGACTGCACAGTAAATTGATCGATATGTCACGTACCATGGAACCGGCGGACGAGCAGACCGTCCCCCAGGACATCATCGAGGCCACCCTGCGAGCCGCCGAGGCCCGTGGCGTGTCCGCGGCCGATGTCACCCTGAGGGACATCGCCCAGGAGGCCGGGATCTCCCGCAGCACCCTGGTCCGCCGGCTCGGCGGCAGCCGGACCGTCCTGGACGAGGCGCTGCGCGCCGCCGGCGTCGAGCCGGGAGAGCGCAAGCCGGTCAGGGAACGCGCGATCGAAGCCACAGGCACCATGATCAGCGCGCAGGGCCTGGGCGCGGTGACCTTCGAACGCGTGGCGGTCGCGGCCGGGTGCTCCGTGCCCAGCCTCTACGCCACCTTCGGCGGCCGGGACGAACTCCTGCGCGCGGTCTTCGACCGCTACAGCCCCATGGTCGACGTCGAGGCGTTCCTGGCCACGTCGCGCGGTGACCTGGAGGACACCGTGCGCCGCCTCACCCGCCTCGTGGTCGACTCGCTGGAACGCGAGCCGCGCGTCCTGCCCGCCCTGCTGGCGGAGGTCTTCGCCCGCCCCGGCGACGACAACGTCCTGACGATCTTCCGGACGCTCACTCCCCGGCTGCTGGCCGGCCTCGGCGCGTGGCTCGCCGGCGAGGCCGCCGCCGGCCGGGTCCGCGACCTGCCGCCGCTGCTGCTCACCCAGCTCATGACCGGCCCGATCTTCCTGCACTTCCTGCTGCGCCCCGTCACCAGCCGGGTCGCGGCGGCCGACCTGCCCAGCAAGGAAGAGACCATCGAGACGTTCGCCCAGGCCTTCCTCCGGGCCGTCGCCCTGCCGTCAGCGGACGGCGAGGACCGGCAGAGGTAGCGCCGCGGACAGCGGGGCCGCGGCGACCGGTCGCCGTCGCCCCCGCCCCGCCGGCACTGCGTCCCCGGCTCACCCACACCGCCCGCCTGGTCCGCACGCCCGGCCGCGCAGGGGTGCTCGACCACGGCACCCGCATGGGCCCCGAGGCCCACGACATCGTCGCCGACGGTCCGCTGGACCTCCGCCGGGGCGCCGCCTTCCCGCGACCTGCCGTCAGTTGTCCCCCCGCGCACTCTCACGCCGACAAGGTCGTCGGCCCGGGGGATGCGCAACTCCGGTCGCTGCCGCACCGGTCGAGCCCGGTCGCTCACGGCGTGGGCCGGGCGGCCGTCCCGCGATCGGCGGCGGGGGTCGAGGCGGCATCCGGCATCCGGGCGCTGCTTGACGAACAGCGGGAAGTACTGCTGAATTGACCACATGACTGCCCAGCAGCGCTTGGTCTCGCGCGATCACATCGACTTCGGTCGAGTGTGGTCCGCCGCGTGTTGCGTCTGACTCGGCAGCGGGCCTTCTGACCGGCCCTCTCCTCCCCGTGTGACCCCGTCGTCGCGGGCCGATTCCCGCCTTCGCGCACGCCGCCGCCGCACCCCCTCCCGCGACGCCCGACGTCGTCACCCCCGCATCAGCCCGTCAGTCTGACGGGCCGTCATTTTCGTTTGTCCGCACGTCACTTCGTCATGCCCGAGTGCCGTCGCGCCTCCAGAAAGGCCATGCCCCATGCCCGTGGAGTTCCTCGGCATCGCCGCCACCAACGACGGCTCCGAAACCGCACCGCGTTCCGGCGCCGCGTTCGACAAGGAGTACACGCTCCGGCTCGCCCGGGCCCACGAGGATCACGGCTGGGACCGCGTGCTGTTCGCCTACGGCTCCGGATCGCCCGACCCCGCGCCGGCCGCCGCGTACATCGCGAGCCGCCTGGACCGCCTCCAGATCCTCCTCGCCCACCGGCCCAACGTCTCGTACCCCACCTTCGCCGCCAAGACCTTCGCCACCCTCGACCAGATCGCCGAGGGGCGGCTGACCGTGCACTTCATCACCGGCGGCAACGACCACGAGCAGGGCCGCGAGGGCGACACCCTCACCAAGGACGAGCGCTACGCCCGCACCCGCGAGTACATCCGGATCGTCAAGAGGATCTGGACCACCCACGAGCCCTTCGACCACGAGGGCGAGCACTACCGCTTCCACGACTTCGTCAGCGACGTCTTCCCCGTCCAACAGCCGCGCCCGAACGTGTCGTTCGGCGGTTCGTCACCCGCCGCGTACGCCGTCGGAGGCGCCGAGGCCGACATCTACTGCCTGTGGGGCGAGCCCCTGGCGAAGACCGCCGAGCAGATCGAGACCGTACGGGCCGCCGCGAAGGCCGCCGGCCGCACCCGTCTGCCCCGCATCCAGGTCGCGTTCCGCCCGATCATCGCCCCGACCGAGGAACTGGCCTGGGAGAAGGCCCACCGCACCCTCGGCGCGATCAAGGACCGCACGGCGCGCGGCGAGGCGATCGGCGGGCGCCACAACGGGCAGGCACAGCCGCAGAACACGGGCTCGCAGCGGCTGGTCGCCATCGCCGAGGCGGGCGAACGCTACGACCGCGCCCTGTGGACCCCGACCGCCGCCGCGACCGGTGGCGCGGGCAACTCCAACGCCCTGGTCGGCACCCCCGAGACCGTCGCGCGCGCCCTCCTCGACTACTACGACCTCGGCGTCGACATCCTCTCCGCGCGCGGCTACGACCTCCTCGGTGACGCCGTCGACTTCGGCCGGCACGTGATCCCGGTCGTCCGCGAGGAGGTCGCCAAGCGCGACGCCGAACGCTCGGCACGCGGGCCGCGGGACCTCGCGGCGGTGGGCGAGTGAGTTCCGCGGCCCAGGCACCGAACTCCGCGGGCCTGACGGTCGTTCACGTGCCGGTGTCCGACCCGCGGGTGCGACCCCTGCTGCGCGAACTCGGCCACGAGTACACGACGCGCTACGGCAGGGACGCGCACGCCGAGATCGCCCGCTACCCCGACGAGGAGTTCACCCCGCCCTACGGCGGCCTCCTCCTGCTGCTGCTGGAGCACGGCGAGCCCGTCGCGGGCGGCGCCTTCCGCCGGTACGACGCGACCACCGCCGAACTCAAACGGATCTGGACCCACTCCGCGCACCGCCGACGCGGCCTCGCCCGCCGGGTCGTCGCCGAGCTGGAGCGCGAAGCGGCGAGCCGCGGCTACCGGCGGATCCACCTGACCACCGGGCCACGCCAGCCGGAAGCCCGCGGTCTGTACCTGGCCACCGGCTACACGCCGCTGTTCGACACGACGGCCGACCCGGAGACCGTCGGCCCGCTGCCGTTCGAGAAGCACCTCACCGTCACCCCGTACACCGGAAGGGCCACCGACCTGTGAGCAGGAACGTCACGACGGCTTCCGGCACCGGCGCCGCACCGCCCGGCGGGGCCTCCCCGGACACCCGCCCGCACACCCCGCCCGCCCTGGACGACGCGGCCTCCCTCACCGTCGTACCCGCCCGCCACCACGCCCGGTGGGCGGCGGCCGTCGCCGTCACCGTGCTGGTCGCCCAGTTCGTGCACGGCCTGGCCACCAACCCGGTCTGGGAGTGGGGCGTCTTCCGCGACTACGTCCTGTCCGAGACGATCGTCCAGGCGGTGTGGGTGACCCTCCAGCTCACCGCCTACGCCACCGTGCTGGGCTTTCTCCTCGGCACCGTGCTGGCCTTCATGCGGCTGTCCCGCAGCCCGCTGCTGCGGACCGTCGCCTGGGCCTACGTCTGGATCTTCCGGTCGATCCCGATGATCGTCCAGCTGGTGTTCTGGTTCAACCTCAGCGCCCTCTACGAGGAGCTGGGGGTCGGCGTCCCCTTCGGCCCGGTGTTCTGGTCCGTCGACAGCAACAGCCTCATCGGCACCATCGGCGCCGCGATCATCGGGCTGACGCTGCACCAGGCCGCCTACGCCGCCGAGATCGTCCGGGGCGGCGTCGTCGCGGTCGACCACGGGCAGTCGGAGGCCGCGGCGGCGCTGGGCATCCCCCGGCTGCGGCAGATCCGCCGGATCGTGCTGCCGCAGGCCATGCGCGCCATCCTGCCCACGGCCGGCAACGAGATCATCGGCCTGCTCAAGGGCACCTCGGTGGTCTACGTGATGTCCATCGGCGAACTCTTCTACCAGGTGCAGGTCATCTACGGCCGCAACGGCCGCGTCATCCCGCTGCTGCTGGTCGCCACCGCCTGGTACGTCGTCCTCACGTCCCTGCTGTCGGTCGCCCAGTACTACGTGGAGCGCCACTATGCCCGCGGCGCCGACCGTACCCCGCCACCCACCCCGCTCCAGCGGGCCCGCCGCTCCGTACGCACCCTGCGCGCGGCGGCGGACCGGCGCGACCGGCCCGTCGTCCCCCTGAAGAACCCCCGACCCGTGGGAGACCGCCGATGAGTCAGGTGATGGTGGACGTCCGCGGCGTCCACAAGAGCTACGGTCCGCTGGAGGTGCTGCGCGGCGTCGACCTGACGGTCCGCGCCGGCGAGGTCACGGTGATCGTCGGCCCGTCCGGATCCGGCAAGTCCACGCTGCTGCGCACCATCAACCACCTGGAGAAGGTGGACCGCGGCTGGGTCAGCGTCGACGGCGAACTCATCGGTTACCGCCGCCACGGCGGCAAGCTGCACGAGCTGAAGGAGAAGGACGTCCTGAAGCAGCGCACCCACATCGGGTTCGTCTTCCAGGACTTCAACCTCTTCCCGCACCTGACCGTGCTGGAGAACCTCGTCGAGGCCCCGGTCAGCGCACTGCGCCGCTCGCGCGAGGAGGCCGAGCGGACAGCCCGCCGGCTCCTGGACAGGGTCGGTCTCGCCGGCCAGGCCGACAGCTACCCGCGCCGGCTCTCCGGCGGCCAGCAGCAGCGCGTGGCCATCGCCCGCGCGCTCGCCCTCGAACCGAAGGTGCTGCTGTTCGACGAGCCGACCTCGGCACTGGACCCGGAACTGGTCGGAGAGGTCCTCGACGTGGTCGGTGACCTGGCCCGGACCGGCACCACCATGATCGTCGTGACGCATGAGATCGGCTTCGCCCGTGAGGTCGCCGACACCGTGGTGTTCATGGACGGCGGAGTCGTCGTGGAGCAGGGGCCGCCCGGCACCGTCCTGGACAACCCCCGGCACGAACGCACCCGCGCCTTCCTCTCCAAGGTCCTCTGACCGCACCTCGCCCGTTCCGACGCAAGGAGAACGACCGTGTCCACCCCTCTCGCCCGCCGCCGTACCGCCGCAGCCGCGCTCGGACTCGCCACCGCCCTCGTCCTCGCCGCCTGCAGCAACCCCTCCGACGGCGGCACCACCGAGGTCGCGGACGTCTCGGGCGCCAAGACGGAGATCAACATCAGTCCCGACCAGAACCGCGTCACCACCGGCAAGGTCGACTCCATCGCCGCCCAGGTGCCGGAGGAGATCCGCAGACGAGGCACCCTGGAGATCGTCGACTCGTCCGGCTCCGCCGCGCCGCTGACGTTCCACGCCACCGACGACAAGACCGTCATCGGCGTCGAGCCCGACCTCGCCCACCTGGTCGCCGACGTGCTCGGGCTCGAGGCGCACCTCAACACCGTCTCCTGGGAGAACATCTTCGTCGGCCTCGACAGCGCCAAGTACGACGTCGGCTTCAGCAACATCACCGTCACCGAGGAACGCAAGGAGAAGTACGACTTCGCCACCTACCGCGAGGACAACCTGGGCTTCGAGGCGAAGAAGGGCAGTGGCCTCAAGGTCACCGGACCCGAGGACGTGGCGGGGAAGACGGTCGCCGTGGGCAGCGGCACCAACCAGGAGAAGCTGCTCGTCGAGTGGAGCGAGGAGAACGAGAGGGCGGGCCGCGAGCCGGTGGACATCAAGTACTACCAGAACGACAGCGACACCTACCTCGCCCTCCAGTCCGGCCGCATCGACCTGTACCTCGGCCCCAACCCGACCGCCGCCTACCACGCGGCCACCACCGGCCGGACCGAGGTCGTCGGCACCCACTCCGGCGCCGGCGCCACCCTCCAGGGCCTCATCGCCGCCACCACCAAGAAGGACAGCGGCCTGGTCGAGCCGCTCGCCGACGCCCTCAACCACATCATCGCCAACGGCACGTACGCGAAGGTGCTGGAGCGCTGGGGCCTGTCCGACGAGGCCGTGACCGCGTCCCGGATCAACCCGCCCGGCCTGCCCAAGACCAACCGGTAACCGCGTTCCAGGGCGCCGGGACGCAGGGCCTGGCGCGGCGCACCCGCCGCCGCGCCCACCTCCGAGCGCGGCCGGCGTTCCCGCCACGGACTCCACGGACTCCACGGACTCCACGGACTCCCAGGAAGGCACCCCGCCCGTGTCCCCGCCCCCGCCTCCTTCCCCGCGCCTCGCCGTCGCCCCGGACGGCACCGGCCGGCATCCCGCCTCCCGGCGCGAGCCGGCGGCCCGACCTCGGCACCTCTCGCTCACCCAGGAGTAATGCCCGTGTCCGACATCCCCCTCGGCGTCCTCGACCTGGTCCCGATCCCCTCCGGATCGACGGCCGCGGCCGCCCTGCGCCACTCGACCGACCTCGCCCGGCAGGCCGAGCGCTTCGGCTACGCCCGCTACTGGTTCGCGGAGCACCACCTCAACCCCGGCGTGGCGGGCACGTCACCCGCCGTCCTCCTGGCCCTGACCGCGGCCGCCACCTCCACCATCCGGCTCGGCTCCGGGGCCGTACAGCTCGGACACCGCACCGCGCTGTCCACGGTCGAGGAGTTCGGCCTCATCGACGCCCTGCACCCCGGGCGCCTCGACCTCGGCCTGGGCCGCTCCGGCGGCCGCCCACCCGGACAGCCCGCGGCGCCGCTGCCGACCGCGACCCCGGTCGTCGACGGCCGCGCCCCGAACGGCCTGCCCGTCCCGCCCCGCTTCTCCTTCGAGCACCTCCTCGGGTCGCCCCGCGTCGCGTTGCAGCGCGAGCTGCTCCTGCTGCCGGGCGCGGTGGCGCAGGACTACGCCGAGCAGATCGACGACATCCTCGCCCTGCTGGCCGGCACCTACCGCTCCCCGGAGGGCGTCGAGGCGCACGTCGTACCGGGCGAGGGCGCCGACGTGCAGGTGTGGATCCTGGGCAGCAGCGGCGGCCTCAGCGCCGAGGTCGCGGGGGCGCGCGGGCTGCGTTTCGCCGCCAACTATCACGTCAGCCCGGCCACCGTCCTGGAGGCGGTGGAGGGCTACCGCTCCTTCTTCCAGCCCTCCGAGTTCCTGGACAAGCCCTACGTCAGCGTCTCCGCCGACGTCGTGGTCGCCGCCGACGACGCCACCGCCCGCGAACTCGCCACCGGCTACGGCCCGTGGGTCCGCAGCATCCGCACCGCCGAGGGCGCCATCGCGTTCCCGACACCGGAGGAAGCGCGCGCCCGCCCGTGGACCGACGAGGACCGGGCCCTCGTCCAGGACCGGGTCGACACCCAGTTCACCGGCTCCCCGGCCCGGGTGGCCGACCAGCTGGAACAGCTCCAGGAGGCCACCGGTGCCGACGAACTGCTCATCACGACGATCACCCACGACCACGCCGACCGGGTCCGTTCGTACGAACTGCTCGCGCGGGAGTGGCGCCGCCGCGGCCACTCCTCCCGGGCCACCCGCCACCCGGCCGCCACGTCCCGGTCGGCGTGGTCCGAGGCCACGCAGGAACACAGCCGCTGACCACTGCGGGCGCCCCCGCCCGACCGCCACCCAGCACGCGGAACAACGAAGCGAAAGGTCCCCCCATGGCCACCATCCTGTCCGTCTCCGGCAGCCCCTCCGTCACCTCCCGCACCGCACGGCTGCTGCGCCACCTGGACGACCGCCTCACGTCCCAGGGTCACGACGTGATCGCGCTGGACGTGCGGACGCTGCCCGCCGAGGCCCTGCTGCACGCCGACTTCGGCCATCCCGCGATCGCCCGGGCCACCGCCCTGTTCGAACAGGCGGACGGCGTCGTGATCGGCACCCCCGTCTACAAGGCGGCCTACTCCGGCCTGCTGAAGTCACTGCTCGACCTGCTGCCGCAGTACGCGCTGACGGGCAAGACGGTCCTTCCGCTGGCCACCGGCGGCACCACCGCCCACGTCCTGGCCATCGACTACGCCCTGCGCCCCGTCCTCGCCTCCATGGGCCCCGCCCACATCACCCCGGGCTGGTTCACGCTCGACCAGGACATCACGGTCGGCGACGACGGCACGCTCACCGTCGCGCCCGGCTCAGCCGAGGCCCTCGCGCAGGTCACGGACCAGTTCTCCGCCGCGCTGGGCGGCCGTACGACGGTGCTGGCGGCCGCCGGATGAGCGCCGCCGCCATCGGCGGCGACGCCGAGGCCCTCGCCGTCGCCGCCGCGCTCGCGGCGGACTTCCGCAAGGACGCCGCCGAACGGGACGCCCGGCGCCGGCTCCCGCACGGGGAACTGGAGCGGCTGTCGGCGTCCGGTCTGCTGGCCGTCACGGTGCCCGGGGAGTTCGGCGGCCCGGACGTCGGCGCGGGGACGCTCGCCGAGGTCTTCCGGCTGCTGGCCGCCGCCGACGCCAGCCTCGCGCAGATCCCGCAGAGCCACTTCGTGTACGTCAACGTACTGCGCCACCAGGGCAGCCGTCGGCAGCAGGAGTTCTTCTTCGGCGAGGTGCTGCGGGGCAAACGGTTCGGCAACGCCCAGTCCGAGGCGGGGACCAGGCACGTACAGGACATCCGCACCCGGCTCGCGCGGCTCCCGGACGGGTCGTACGTCCTCGACGGCGTCAAGCACTACGCCACCGGCGCCCTGTTCGCCGACTGGATCCCCGTCCTCGCCCGCGCCGACGACGATCACTTGCAGGTGGCGTACGTGCCGCGCGACGCCCCCGGCCTCACCGTGGTGGACGACTGGGACGGCATGGGGCAGCGCACCACCGCCGGCGGAACGGTCCGCCTGGAGTCGGTGGCCGTGCCCTCCGACCGGGTCGTGCCGCACCACCTCACCTTCCAGGGACCGCAACTCCACGGCGCGCTGGCCCAGTTGCTGCATGCCGCCATCGACACGGGCATCGCCTCCGGTGCCCTGGCCGAGGCGGTCGAGTTCGTGCGCACGAAGAGCCGCCCCTGGTTCGAGAGCGGGTTCGAGACGGCCGCGGAGGACCCGCTGCTGATCCAGCGGTTCGGTGAACTGGCCGTCCGGGTCCGGGCCGCGGAGGCGCTCCTCACCGCGGCGGGGAGGTCCGTGGACGCCGCCCGCGCCGGCCTGACCGACGACTCGGCCGCCGAGGCCTCGATCGCGGTGGCCGCCGCCAAGGTGACCGCGGCGGAGGTGGCCGTGGAGGTCGGCAGCGCGCTCTTCGAGGTCGCCGGCACCCGCTCGGCGCTGGACTCCCTCGGTCTGCACCGCCACTGGCGCGACGCCCGCACCCACACCCTGCACGACCCGGCCCGCTGGAAGGTCCAGCACATCGGCCGCTACGTCCTCAACGGCACCAGGCCACCCCGGCACGGCCTCCTCTGACGACCGCCCCCTGATCGGAGCCCCCGCGTGTCTCTCACCTTCCACTGGTTCCTGCCCACCAACGGCGACAGCCGCGACGTCGTCGGCGGCGGTCACGGCACCCCCGCCACGGCGTCCGGCCGCGACCGGCCGCCGACCGTCGCCTACCTGAGCCAGATCGCCCGCGCCGCCGAGGACCTCGGCTTCGTCGGTGCGCTCACCCCCACCGGCGCCTGGTGCGAGGACGCGTGGCTCACGACCGCGATGGTCAGCCAGCACACCGAGCGTCTGAAGTTCCTGGTCGCCTTCCGGCCCGGCTTCGTCTCACCGACGCTCGCCGCGCAGATGGCGTCCACCTTCCAGCGGCAGACCGGCGGACGGCTGCTGCTGAACGTGGTGACGGGCGGGGAGAGCCACGAGCAGCGGGCCTACGGCGACTTCCTCGACAAGGACGAGCGCTATCGCCGTACCGGCGAGTTCCTGAAGATCGTGCGGGGGCTGTGGGAGGGCGGGCGCGTCGACCTGGACGGTGCGCACCTGCGCGTCGAGGACGCGACGCTGGCCCGGCTGCCCGACCCGGTGCCCGCGGTGTACTTCGGCGGCTCCTCGCCCGCGGCGGGCGAGGTCGCCGCCCGGTACGTCGACACCTACCTCACCTGGGGCGAACCGCCCGCGGCGGTGGCCGGGAAGATCGCCTGGATCCGGTCGCTGGCAGCGAAGGAGGGCCGCACCCTCCGCTTCGGCATCCGGCTGCACGTCATCACCCGGGACACCTCCGCACAGGCCTGGGCGGAGGCGCACCGGCTCCTCGACGGCTTCGACCCCGACACCGTGGCGTCCGTGCAGGCCGGGCTCGCCCGCAGCGAGTCCGAGGGCCAGCAGCGCATGCTCGCCCTGCACGGAGGCGGCCACGCCCTCCGAGCCGTCGGCTCCGCCGGAGCGGGGGGGAACCGCACCGGGCTGGAGATCCACCCCAACCTGTGGGCCGGTATCGGGCTGGTGCGCGGGGGAGCGGGGACGGCCCTGGTCGGCAGCCACGACGAGGTCGCCGAGCGGATCGAGGAGTACGCCGGCCTGGGCATCGAGGAGTTCGTGCTGTCCGGCTACCCGCACCTGGAGGAGGCGTACTGGTTCGGCGAGGGCGTCCTGCCGAGGCTCCAGGCGCGGGGGCGGTGGCAGCACCCGTCCGGCAAGGGGGCGACCCCTTCCGGGCAGGTCCCCTTCGCCGGCGCCGCGAGCCCGCGCTGACCCCACCGGACCCGCGCACCGGCGTCACCCCGGAGCTCGGTCACAGCGCCCGCGCCGCGTAGGCCCGGACGTCCGCGTCCGTCGTCGCGGCGGCCAGGGCCGCTCGGGCGTCCGCGACGGCACGGTGGCGGGCCAGGGCCAGTACGGCGGCCTTGCGGACGTCGGCGTTGGGGTCGGTGACGGCCTTGGCGAGTGCGGGGACGGCGCGGCCGGGGTCCGCGGCGGATCCGCTCGAACGCCTCCACGGCCAGGGAGAGCCGGCGCCGGACTTCGGCGGGGTCAGGTAGTCGTTCACGAAGCGGCGCAGCTTGTACTCCACCTGGGGCTGCGGCGGGCCGTCGGGGCTGCGCAGCGGCCGGTAGACCAGCTCGTGCGCCGCGCGGAGCTGGTCGGCGGGCAACTCCCCCTCGTACCACCGGTACCGAGCGGCGTCCGCTCCGGCCAGCTCGCCGAAGACGAACGCGCCGATCATGCAGTTGTGCGGCACGCAGGCCAGGTCCCCGGCGGCGTACAGCCGGGGAACGGTCGTACGGGCGTGGTCGTCGACCCGGACACCCGAGGCCGAGTGGCCACCGCACAGTCCGATCTCCGAGATGTGCATCTCCACGTCATGGGTGCGGTAGTCGTGGCCGCGGCCCGCGTGGAAGGTGCCGCGCGTCGGGCACTCCGTCGAGTGCAGGATCGACTCCAGCGCCGCCACCGACTCCTCCGGGAGATGGCTCAGCTTCAAGTACACCGGGCCCCGGTCGCTCGCCACCTCCGCCGCGAACTCGGCCATCCAGGTCGACGGCGGCCACGGCCGACGCGGCCCGCCCGGCCGAGCGTGGCGCCGCGGAGGGTGAGGCGGGTGCCGCGCCGGCCCGCCCGGGACGTACGACGTGCGCGGCAGCCAGCGGGTCATCCGGCGGCCGGCCAGCTCGACGGCGGTGGAGGTCAGCCGGCCGAGCAGGCCGATGGTGACCATGCCGACGAAGACGCCCGGATAGGCGACGACCGTGTAGTCCTGCCAGGTGCGGTAGCCGACTCCGTACTGGCCGGAGATCATCACAGATCCAGGACACGCCGATGCCGACGGACAGGCCGCCGAAGACGCCGGGCAGCGCGCCCGGCAGGACGACCGAGCCGAGGATCCGCCACCGCCCGCCGCCCACGGTGCGCACCGCCTCCTCCCACACGGGGGTCAGCGCACGCACCGCGTGCCGGGTGGAGACCGGCACCGGGAAGAAGGCGGCGGTGCAGGTGATGAAGACGATGCCCTGGTCGTTGGAGGGGAACAGGAGGATCGCGACGGGGACCATGGCGATGGCCGGGATCGGCCGGACCAGTTCGAGCAGCGGGCCGAGCAGGTCATCGACGCCATCAAGGCCGACGCCGAGTCGGTCACGGTGGAGGGCGGCGAGGACGCCCTGCGCTACCTGCCGCCGCTGCTGCCGCAGGCCACCGGCAACGCCCTGCCGAGCGGCTTCATGCGCCCCGCGTGTCCAAGTTCGAGGGAGCGCCCGCGGAGAGCGAGGAGTTCGTGCCGCCGAACTGGTTCTTCAACGGCTTCGGCTCCTGGCTTCGCCCGCCCGGCGAGCCGCTGGTCGTCCCGCAGGACGTCCGCGCCCTGATCGAGGAGCCGGAGGTCGCGCTCGTCCACGTCAACGACGCCGACGGCAACCCGCACTATGTGGGCCACAGCATCACCAACGACCTGTGCGACATCGGTCTGCATATCGAGAAACCGGGCTGGAACCCGTACTGCAAGCTGTGCGGCACCTCCATCGCACCCTGGTTCCCCGGTGCGCCGCCGGCGTCGGTGACCGGCCGGGTCACCATCGAGCGCGACGGCGACACCGCGTGGGAGGGGCCGTTCGACTGCGGTGAGGACGCCCTCTCCTTCACGGGCGGGACATGATGGACCACCTGTTCACCTTCCCGGCGGTGCGGCGGCGCGACATGGTCGACTACGTGCTGCTCGGCGCGGACAAGGCCGGCTACCACAAGGGGTTCCGCATCGCCGACAGCGACCGGATCGTCATCGATGCCAGGAGCCACGGCATCGTGCTCGACAACGCCGTGCAGTACGTTCAGACGCCTGCCGTCTCGTAACGCGCGGTCGCGCCGGAGCCGGCCGCCGCCACGGCGGCCGGCTGCTGGGAACGGCGGGTGGTCTCGAGGTAGTCGGCGATGGCGTCCCGGCTGCGGACCAGGCACTGGATCCGCTCGGAGATCCGCTCGAGTTCACGCTCCAGCGTGGCGATCGTCTCCGGCGTGGGATCGGTGATGTGGATCGCCCGGGGCTTGCTGTGCAGGCACGGCAGCAGCTGCTTGATGACCCGGGTCGGCAGCCCGGAGTCGAGCAGGCCCCGGATCTGCAACACCCGGTCCACGTAGCCCTCGTGGTAGTCGCGGTAACCGTTCGGCGAACGGCCGGGGACGATCAGCCCCTGCTCCTCGTAGTAACGCAACAGCCTGCGAGGGGTTCCGGTACGGTCCGCCAGCTCCCCGATGCGCATATGACCCACCTCACAACTCGGCACCTTGACCTTCACATCAATGTGACCCTTTGAGGATACAAGCATGTCAACGTCTACGTCCCCGACTCACCTGCCGGAGGGCTCAGTTCCGGCAGCGGAAGACCGCAAGCTCCCTCTCTCCCCTCTTCTCGCGCTCGCCACCGCGGCCTTCATGATGGTCCTGACCGAGGCGCTGCCCGCGGGTGTGCTGCCCGAGATGGCCCGCGACCTCTCGGTCAGTGAGTCCGCCGCGGGGCAGACACTGACCGTCTACGCGATCGCCACCGGTGTGGCCGCCGTTCCGCTGGCCGCGGCCACCGCGACCTGGCAGCGCAAGCGGCTGATGGTGGTGTCCGTGCTGGCGTTCGTCATCGCCAACCTGGTGACGGCCGTCTCCTCCGACTACGCCCTCACGATGACGTTCCGGCTCATCGCCGGTATCGCCGCCGCCGCGGTGTGGGGCGAACTCGTCATCTACGCCCGCCGGCTGGCACCGCCTCACCTCGCGGGCCGGGCGATCGCGATCGCCATGTTCGGTATTCCGCTCGCCCTGTCCTTGGGCATCCCGGCGGGCACCTTCCTCGGCTCGCTGTTCCGCTGGCGGCTGACGTTCGGTCTGATAGCGCTGGTCTCGCTACTGGTGGTGGTGTGGATCCTCGCGTCGGTCCCGGACCACCCCGGCCAGAAGCCCGGCCACCATGAGCCGATCCTCCAGGCCTTCCGCCTCCCCGGCGTCGCCGCGATCCTGTTCGTGGTGGCCGCGTACGTCCTGGCCCACAACACCTTCTACACCTACATCGTCACCTTCCTCGACGAGTACGACATGGGCGCCGACCGCGACACCGTGCTGCTGGTGTTCGGCATCGCCTCCATGGTCAGCATCTTCATCACCGGCGCCCTGATCGACCGCAAGCTGCGCCGGCTCACCATCGCCAGCGCCGTGCTGTTCCTCGTGGCCTCGGTCCTGCTGGCCCTGCTCGCCGACAGCTCGTTCGCGGTCTACGGCGCCATGGTCCTGTGGGGCCTCGGCTGGGGCGGCCTGGCCACCCTGCTGCAGACGGCCGTGACCGACGCCGGCGGCGACCGCGGCCAGGCCCTGCTGGTGACGATCTGGAACAGCTTCATGGCCGCCGGAGGTGTGGCCGGCGGGGTCCTCCTCGACGCCTTCGGCCCCACGTCCTTCCCCTGGAGCGTCGTGATCCTCCTGGTCCCGGTCCTGCTCGTCATCGTGGCCGCCCGCGCCCACGCCTTCCCGGCGAAGCGCGGCTCCTGACCACACGGCACCCCGGAAGACTCCGGTCCGGCACGACGTCCCCCGAGTGCCGGACCGCTTCGGTTTCCGCGCCGGGTGCGGGTCCGCCCACGCGGGGGCGTCAGACCGCGCTTGAGATCTGCCGACGTCGACAACCGGCCCGACGGCACCATCGACACCAGCAAGGACGACCCGCTGGACGCGGTCCCGCTCTGGGGCAGATTCGAGGACCAGGCCGTGCCCAGCACCCGATGAACATGCAGGTCAGAGCGGAGTTCTCAGGTGGGTGGCCCCGATTTGGTCCCAGACGGCATACTCGATGCATGGCTGGCATCGAGATCGACGACACCACCGCGGACACGCTGCAGACCCTGGCCGACGCGGCGGGGCTGCCGCTGGACGCCTACCTCGCGCAGGTGGCTGAGGAGAAGCGGCGCGAGCGCGTGCTGGACGAAGGCGCGGAGATCTTCCGGCAGGTCACCAGCGACCCGGAGACGGTCGCCTCGTTCGACGCCGAGTATGGGGCCCCCGGGCCGGCCCACACCGCCCCGCGGGCGGCCTGACCTGTGCCTGGCGAGTACTACATCGACTACCGGTGGTTCCTGGAACGCCAGGCCGAGCTGTTGGACGACCTCGCGGTCAACGACTACTCCGTGTTCGTCGGCCTGGCCGCCCGGCACAAGGTCGACCCGCCCCGCCACGACCAGCACCACCCGGATGCCTTCTGGCGGGCGGCCGTGATGCTGGAGGAGTGCGTCGTCCTCCGCCCGCTGCCCGCGCGCAACGAGCTGTACGGCTTCGGCTTGGCCGTGGCCTACCTGGGGATGCACGGGGAGCGCGTGAACACGAAGTTCGAGGCGTGGCGCGAGCTGATCGCCGACATCACCGCCCTGCGGCTCGACTCGTTCGACATCGCCGAGCGGCTGCGCTCTTTGCGTCTCCCGACCGTCTGATCATCTCCGGGCGGCGGCGCCTCGCACGACCGACGGAGATGGAAACGACAGTGCCGGACGTCGCTTGGCTACTTCCCCTTCGGCTTCCCCGCGGCCAGCCCTGGGGCAAGCCGAGTGCGGCGTTCAGCGTAGGCCGACAGATGTCGAGCCTCGAACGCCGCAGGGTCCCAGTCTTCCGAGCAGACGTCGCCTCCCGGCCAGATGTACGCCCACGCCGTTGCTCCAGTGGACAAGGCTACTTCGCACAAGTCGTACTTCTCGTCTTCGAACGCGTCGCGGATGCGCCACTCTTCATTGCTCAGGTCGGTAAGAGCCACGCCAGATGCCGAGCCTCCGGCTGCGGAGACGACGAGCCCGGGGTAGACCCGATCAATGAGCGCGGCGGCTCGGTACCCGGGCGCGGCCGCCGGGACCTGCTCGGGTATCCGCCCCAACAGGGCCTTGAGGACCGCATCGAACTGGAGAGTGCCGTAGCAGAACAGCACGGTGGGGCCTTGCGAGAGTCGGTCCCGGCGATCAGAGACTTCGGGACCGGTGCGGGCCGGGATGTTGCTTGGGTCATGGGTGTTCCGGTTTCAGCGTGAGGGCGGATACATCGCGTCGTAGACGGGCGACTGCGGGCGACGTCGACCGGTTCGCGGGGCGCGGCGACGCGCGGGGCGAGCGGACGGCGGGCTGTGCGCCGGGGCGGCCAGGGCGTGGTCCTCGTCGGCCTCGTATCCGTGGTGCAGATTCGGGAGCGGGCCGCTGCCAGAGCGCTGAACGAGGGCCCGCCGGATTGAGCCGAAGCACGATAGTTGTCCTCATCGGCCTGCGCTGACCTGCGGTTTAGACCGGACGAAGTAGCCTGGTTGTCACCGGTGAGGCAAGCGGTTCGTCACACGCCCTGACTCGGGCATCCCTGTCCCCGTCTACCGGAGGGTGTGACAGGCCGACAGTTCATTGGATCAGGTCTGTGTGTGGATGTTCGGGGGAGGCCGGGCAGACGTAGATCTGCATGTTGTCCGTGCTGCCTACTTCTACCCTCGTCGGCTGCGAGGGGTACTGGCCCGGGCCGCGAGAGCCAGCGAGGGCGGCAGCCTGCTCTTCCTGCGGTGCCCGGCTGCGACCTTCACCGCCGTCCCACTCCCGGGAAGCATGCTTGCCGGTCACCCGGCGAGGGCGAGATTGTGGAGGCGGGCGATGCCGAGCATGGCGTGAGGGACGCCGTCGCCTTTCAGGCGGCAGCCGGGGAGGATCTTCCAGGTCTTCATGCGGGCGAAGGCGTGCTCGACGCGGGCGCGGACCTTGCGGTGTGAGCGGTTGTGGTCCTCTTTCCAGTCCGGGAGTTCGCTCTGGCCGGGTTCGCGGCGGTGCGGGACGACCAGGCCGGTGCCGTGGTAGCCGCCGTCGGCGATGACTGTGGTGCGGCCGACGGCGTCCTTCGCTCTGGACAACTCCCATGCCTTGCAGTCGTTGCGGTTGCCGGGCAGCGGCCGGCCGACGGCGACGACGAGCCGGGTGTCGGCGTCGATGACGACCTGATGGTTGGTGGAGTACCGGTAGTTCTTGGACGCGGGGAGACGGACCAACGGCACCGCCTTGTCGCCGGCGGCCTCGGCGCGGGGGGGTGACCAGGCCCGGTCCCGACCGCGATCCAGGTGAGCGCCGGGGACGGCTCCTCGGTCACAGGCTGCGGGCGGTGGTGTCGCCGCGGTCGGTGGTGGCTTGGATGGTCAGAGGACGCGACCTGGAGGCGGTACGCGAGTACGAGGAGATGTTCACCACCCTGCTCATGGGGCAGGGCCTGCCGAAGATGATGTCCCGGGTGCTGACCTGCCTGTACACCACCGACGCGGGCAGCCTGACCGCGTCCGGACTCGTGCAGCGCCTGCAGGTCAGCCCGGCGTCCGTCTCCAAGGCGGTCGCCTTCCTGGAGAGCCAGGGCCTGATCCGCCGGGAGCGCGACGAACGCCGCCGCGAGCGCTACCTCGTCGACGACGACGTCGGGTACCAGTCGGTGATCGCCGGCGCCCGGTCCACCGCCCGGCTCGCCGACGCCGCACGGCAGGGCGAGAGCATTCCCGGCCCCGCCACCCCGGCCGCCATACGCCTGGAGAACATCGCCCGCTTCGTCGACTTCGTCGCCGAGACCATCGCCCGCGCCGCCGAACAGGCCCGCGACGTCCTCTGCAACGAGAGCCGAGACCGCCGCGGACGGCACGGACACCGCCGCCACGCCGCGTCCGGAGCAGGGGTGGACCACCGTCCCAGCGGCGCCTGCTCCTATGGTGCCGACGGCGTGACGGGAAAGCCCCGTGATCGTTCCTGTCGGCATGAAGGCAACCAGGCACCTACTCGCCGCCGTCGTTCTCGCCGGAGCGGCGATCATGCCCGCTCCGGCCCTCGCCCGTGCGGCCGCGCCCGCACCGGTGTCGCAGGCACCGGACGGGCGTCCCCCTCTGCCCGACGCCACGGACGAGGCGTTCAACCAGGAGTGCCTCGCGGCGCACAACTCGTACCGTGCCCGGCACGGCGCCCCGCCGCTGTCCCTGGACGACGCGGCCGTCGCGCACGCCGTGCAACGCGCCCAGGCGGCCTCGGCGAACGACGGGGTTACGACGCCGCCGGGACCGGGCTCGAAGGGCTACGGGGAGAACCGCTACTGGTTCGCCGCGTACGAGGACGAGCCGGCGACGTGCGAGGAGGCGGTGCGGCTCTGGTACGAGGCCCGCTGGACGGGCGGCTACGACTGGGACCGGCCCGGCTACTCGCCCGACACCGGCACCTTCACCCAGGTCGTGTGGAAGGACACCGACGTCCTCGGCTGCGGCCGGGCCGCGGGGCGGGTGCCCGGCGAGGAGGCGTACCAGACGTACATCGTCTGCGGCTACGGCCCGGCGGGGAACATCATCGGCAGGTTCCGGGACAACGTCGGAGCGCCGACGGGCGACATGTGAGGCACGCCGGCCGGGCCCGCTTCCGCAAGACCGTGTGCTTGCTCTCCCCGTCGGGCCCGGCCCCGGCACGCACGCCCACGGCGCCTTGGTACGGTGCGCGGGTCGCACCACCCGAGGGAGAGGGGCCGAGCGGCGATGCTGGAGTCGGAGGTCCCGCGTGCGGTGGCCGCGGCCATGTCGATCGCCTCGTCACTGGGTCTGCCGGCCGACGACGCGATCGTTCTGCACGACTCGAACAAGCTCACCCTGCGTCTGCTGCCCTGTGACGTCCTGGCCCGGGTGGCACCGGTGGCACAGCAGGTCGCGCGCTTCGAGGTCGACCTCGCTCAGCGGCTCGCCGCGTCCGGGTGCCCCGTGGCTGCTCTCGACCCTCGGGTGGAGCCGCGCGTCCACGAGCGCGACGGCTTCGTGGTCACGCTGTGGACCTACTACGAACCCCTGACGCTCCGGGAGATCCCACCAGCCGACTACGCCCGTGCGCTCGGGCGGCTGCACGCCGGCATGCGCGGACTCGATGTCCCCACGCCGCACTTCACGGACCGGGTCGGGCAGGCCCAGCGCCTCGTGGCGGACCGCGACCGCACCCCGGCGCTCGCCGACGCAGACCGGGAACTGCTCGGCGGCACGTTGCGAAGCCTGGGACGGGCGATCGGCGAGCGCGGTGCCACCGAGCAGCTGCTGCACGGCGAGCCCCATCCGGGCAACGTGCTCACCACCAGGAACGGGCTGCTGTTCATCGACCTCGAGACGTGCTGCCGTGGGCCCGTCGAGTTCGACCTCGCCCACGCGCCCGAGGGCGTCGGCGAGCACTGTCCGGGCGTCGACCGCGACGTGCTGCGCGAGTGCCGGATCCTCGTGCTGGCGATGATCACGGCGTGGCGCTGGGACCGGGACGACCAGTTCCCCGACGGGCGCCGACTGGGCACCGAGTGGCTCGGCCGGATCAGGGCGGCGCTGCCGGTCCGACCGTCGCAGGCCTGACACGACCGGACGGCGGCGAGGGCGCTCGTCGCGCCCGCCGCTCCACACGGCCCGCAACCGGACGGCGAACGCCGGATCCCGCCGGCCGGCGTCTCATGTCCGTGGGGCGGTCATGGGCAGCAGCACCTCGCCGACGATCCCGTCGACATCGGCGGGCCCGACGGTGCCCCGGTCCATGGACTCGGCGATGACCAGGCGCGGCCCCACGGAGGCGACGCGGGGTGTGACGCAGCGGGGGTCGGCCTCACCGCGGTCCGCGGCCTTGCGCAGGACGCCGAGCAGGATGCGCTGGTATGGCTCGACGACGAGGCGGCGGATCTCGCCGTGCAGCTCGGGGTGGCGGGGGCGCTGGCCCATCAGGGGGCGCAGGGCGCGCCCACGGGGTCTGTCGAGGTCGCGGGCGAGGGCGCCGAGCAGTTCCGTGAGGTCGCCGCGCAAGGTCCCGGTGTCGGGTGCGACGGGGCAGCCGAAGCCGACGACAGGGTCGGTCAGGGCGGCGAGCACCAGTTCCTTCGGGGTGCTCCAGCGACGGTACAGCGCCGACTTCCCGGTGGCCGCCCGCGCGGCGATCTTGTCGAAGGCGAGCTCCTCGAAGCTGGTGAGGGCCAGTTCCTCCAGGGTCGCCAGATAGACCGCTTGCGTGAGTTTCTCGCCTCGGCGGCGGGTGCCCTTGACCGCGGAGGAGGCCGTTGCCCCCGTCTGCGTCGCCGGGGGAGGGGCTGCGTCAGGGGCGTGCGCGCCCGCCGTCTGGGCGGCGGCGTCGGGGAGTGGTCGAGAGGAGCTCACACGTGCCGTTATAGCTCAGCCATCGGGGCGGGGTGAGCTGGGGATGGTGTAGCGTGGCGTTAGTGGACAAACTTGTCCCTTATCTAGGAGGCCGCCATGGCGCCTGATCGCGTCGATGTGCACCAGCACGTCATTCCCCCTGCCTACCAGGCGTTCCTGGACGCGCG